>CAYFHR010000001.1:0-39402 GCA_964343155.1 uncultured Thermoproteaceae archaeon
GGGCATAGGTTTATTTACCAACACAGCCTGATGTTTAACGTAGGTTAATGGTTAATTTAAAGGTTGATAAGTATTTCCCATACGCCAAGTGGAGGAGGATCCAGGAGGCGGTAGCCGACTTCGTATATAGCAGGCTCAGTGAGGGGGTTAGCGCAATTGTTGAGGCACCTACCGGGGCTGGTAAGACGGCATCTGTGCTTGCGTCAACATTAGCCTTCGCCATCGACAACGGTTTAAAGGTCATATACCTAGTTAGGACTAATAACCAGGCAGCATCGCCGATAAGGGAGCTTGAAAGGTTGTTTAGGGTTAAGGGAGTCTTCATACCCTATGTGCTGGTTAGGAGTAGGTCCAGGATGTGCTGCATAAAGTCCACATCCAGGCTACCCTACAGGGACTTCCTAGACGAGTGCAATTACCTTAAGTCGACGGGCAAATGCCCATATTACGCAAACCTTGAAAGCAGGGGTATTGACAAGTCCCAGTTCTTCGACGTGGTGGCTGACGTTAAGTCGCCTAAAGGCTACGTTGATGCACTATGTAGGCTTAACGTATGCCCCTACGATGCGTCTAGGTTAATGGTTAAGGAGGCTAACGTCGTAATACTATCGTACTACTACCTATTTACGCTCAATGCACCTGAAGTTGTCGACATTGACCTAGCCTCATCAATACTGATTATTGATGAGGCGCACAACCTACCATACTCCATAATAGACCTCAACACCGTGAAGCTCGACGAATATATGGTTAAGCTATCTACAGTTGACGTTAAGAGGTTTGTTAACGACAGCGAGTTAAGGGCAAGGGCACTTAGGGACTTGGCATTGCTGAGGATGATGTTTAAGGATTTGTTCAAGGGAATTAGCGACGTGGGTGAGTATAGGGTTGATTATGGTAAGGTTCTTGAATACTTCACAGACATAAACGACTTGAAGGAGGCTGCTATGGAGGTTTTGGTAAATAAGAGGAGGCAGGGCATAGTCCTAGCAGGCACTGCGCTAACAGACATAGTGGACTTCTATAAGGCCATAGTCAATGCGCCTAAGGGCAGGGCACTATTCCTATCCTTGACGAGTGAGGGTAAGGCTATCGTCAGTAGGCTTATGGATCCATCTGAAGCTTCGCAACCATTAAATAAGGCATACGCATTCGTGGCGATGAGCGGTACAATGCCTCCACTAGCCCTATTTAAGAAATTCCTAGGCATTGAAAGGAGGGTTGAGGAGCTTAGAATCGGGTTAGGCGACTTCATAAGGCCAGGCAACCTGAAGGCCGTGGTGTATAGTGGTGTTACGACTAGGTTTACTGAGAGGAGTGAGGAGCAGTTCAGTAGGATTGCCCAAGCGTTAGTAAGGCTTTATGAAAGCGTTGATAAGGGTGTATTGGCGGTGTTCCCATCATATGAGGTTTTGAAGTCTGTTAGAAGGCATATTGGCCCCAATGTAGATACCATAGTTGAGTTAAGTACATCAACGATAGAGGAGGTTACGGAGGCTATTAAGGCTAATCCACATAGGTTAATAATGGCTGTTGCCGGGGGTAAGTTTGTTGAAGGCATAGAGTTCAGGCACGGTGACGTGAACTACATAGAGGCTATAGCAATAGTCGGCGTTCCTTACCCTGAACCAAACGACTTCATGGACATGCTTGTCGAATCGATTAGAAGTAGGATGAATTACGACGACGCCTGGGACGCCGTATTTACGTGGAACGCCATGGTTAAGGTTAAGCAGGCTATAGGTAGGGGCATTAGGTCTGAGGACGATAGGGCATTCGTAGTGCTCATGGATTACCGGTTTAGTGCAAATAAGGGTGTTTGGGATGAGTTAAGAAGCTATATAGGGGATGTTGAGGTTTACGACAGCTTAGATAAGGTTATTGAGGACCTAGATAAGTTCAGGCACGTCAGCAAGGCGTAGGCTTATTAACCCTAGGCCTGAAGTTTAGCCGTGGGTTATGACCACCTGGAGAGGAGGAGAATTGATGAGAGGCGATTCAGGATTAAGGATATTGACCAGCTTAAGCTAGTTGACGACGTATTCAACGACTACACATTGAAGGCGCTTTACGAATTGATGAATAAAGGCATTGTCTACGAAGTCTATGGGCCTGTAGCCCAGGGTAAGGAGGCTAAGGTGGTTTGGGGCAGGTCAGGCGACGGTAAGGACATTGCATTGAAGATATTCTACACCCTTGCGAACAGGTTCAAAAACAGGGACACATACATCCTGGGTGATCCGAGGTTTACAGGTAAGCCCAGCAACCCGTTTAAATTAGCCAACATGTGGTGTAGGAAGGAGTTCAGGAATCTCAAAAGGGCCTTCGAGGCTAGGGTCTCCGTACCAACGCCAATAGCGTTTAACGCAAACATATTGGTCATGGAATTCGTAGGCGATGAAGGCGTACCGGCGCCGACGATTAAAGATGCGCCGCCTGAAGATGTGGACAAGGCATACGTGGAGGTCCTCATCAATGTTGATAAGGCATACGTGGCGGCTAAGCTCATACATGCGGATTTAAGCGAATACAATATCTTGAATTGGGGCGGTAGGCTAGTGATCATAGATTGGGGGTCCGCAATAGATTCATCACACCCCAACGCCCTGGAATTCCTAGCAAGGGACATAAGGAATGTTAACAGGTTCTTCTCTAAACTAGGCGCAGACGTAGTTGATGACGAATACGTGGTCAGGGTACTTGAAGAGAGGGGTAAGGGTATGTATGAGTTTGATGAGTCGGGTAGGCTTCTTGTAAATGGCCTAGACCTATTAGCCATGCTTAATTTTACATAGTTAATATTTTACATAACGGCTATTTAGACATGTAGAGTAATGCATATAAATGAGGCGCAAGCTCCATAATTTACAATGAGCCCTAGGTGGAAGTACGTAGTAACCTTTGAGGACGCTAATCCAGATGACATAAAGTTGCTTGGGGGTAAGGCATCAAGCCTAGTATTAATGACCAGGTTAGGGCTACCGGTACCTGCAGGCTTCACAATAACCACTGTTGCCTGCAAGGAGTATTACAATAGGGGTGAGAAGCTCCCCGAAGGCCTAATGGACGAGGTATATGAAGCGATGAAGTATCTGGAGCAGAAGATGGGTAGGAAGTTCGGTGACGAGAACAACCCACTACTGGTTAGCGTCAGGTCCGGGGCAGCCGTATCGATGCCAGGCATGATGGATACTGTACTTAACGTTGGTTTAAACGACAGGACTGTTAAGGGCCTGGCCAGGTATCTGGGCAGTGAACACGCAGCCTACGACGCCTACAGGAGGTTCCTTGCAATGTTTGGGAGGATCGTATTAGGCATACCTGAGGAGGAGTTTAACAAGCCCCTTGAGGAGATTAAGAAGAAGTATGGTGTAAAGGAAGACCCTGAGATACCACTTGAGGGGCTTAAGGAATTAGTCGAGATATATAAGCAAGTCTACCTGAGGAGGGTTGGCAGGATAATCGATGACCCATGGGAGCAGCTGAGGCTATCAATAGAGGCGGTCTTCAAATCCTGGAACTCACCCAGGGCAAGGTTCTACAGGGAGGCTAACAAGATAACTCCAGATATAGCGGACTGCACAGCCGCATCGATAGTATCGATGGTCTTCGGCAATGCGGACTGGAGGTCTGCAACAGGCGTAGTCTTCTCAAGGAACCCTGCGACTGGGGAGGATGAGCTATACGGCGAGTATTTACCATATGCCCAGGGTGAGGATGTGGTAGCTGGCATAAGGACGCCTAAGCCCGTATCTGAGCTTAAGAAGGAGATGCCTGAGGTTTATGAACAGTTATACAGGGGCGTTAAGCTCATTGAACAGTATAAGAAGGCTGTACAGGACGTCGAATTCACCATTGAGAAGGGTAAGCTATGGTTCCTACAAACTAGGAACGCTAAGATGAACCCGCTTGCAATGATTAAAGTTGCAGTGGACATGGTTAAGCAGGGCTGGATGACTAAGGAGGAGGCCGTAATGACCATTAAGCCCCAGCACATACTCCAGGTACTCTACCCAAGGATCGATGAGTCTAAGGCACCTAAACCAATAGCCAAGGGCATTGCCGCATCCCCAGGCGCCGTCAGTGGGCAGGCCGTCTTCGACCCAGACACAGCCGTTGAGTGGGCTAGGGCCGGTAAGAGGGTTATCCTGGTTAGGGAGGAGACGAGGCCAGACGACGTGCACGGCTTCTACGCCTCAGTGGGCATATTGACGAGTAGGGGTGGTGCAACAAGCCATGCCGCAGTGGTTGCTAGGGCTATAGGTAGGCCTGCCGTTGTTGGGGCTGAGGGGCTTAAGATAGATTACGCCACAAGGTCTGCTAGGGCGGGCGACGTCGTTATCAAAGAGGGCGACTGGATAACCATAGATGGATTCACAGGCAACGTTTATGTCGGGCAGGTACCGACCATAGAGCCCAAGCTGCCTCCAGAATTCTTCGAACTACTAGACATGGCCGACTCACTGTCCCTATTCGGCGTTAGGGCTAATGCAGACACACCGGAGGATGCATCGATAGCGAGGAGGTTTGGTGCGAAGGGTATAGGCCTACTTAGGACCGAGAGGATGTTCAGGGCTCCAGGTAGGCTTGAGCTATTCAGGACTGTCATACTTTCAGCCAGTGAGGAGGAGAGGAAGAGCGCCCTAGATAAGTTAACTGAACTTATGGAGAAGGACTTCGAGGAGATCTTCGAAATAATGGAGGGGTATCCGGTGACTGTGAGGCTCTTCGACCCGCCGCTGCACGAATTCTTACCTAACCTAGAGGAGCTTGTGGCTGACGTAACCAGGGCTAGGGTGCTTGGCAAGCCTGACCCTGCTAAGGAGGCGCTGCTCAACAGGGTTAAGGCATTAATGGAGGCTAACCCAATGATGGGCCATAGGGGTGTTAGGCTTGGAATAACGTTCCCAGACATCTACAAGGCCCAGGTTAGGGCAATACTTAGGGCTGCGCTGAACCTTAAGAAGAGGGGTAAGGAGGTTAAGGTCCAGATAATGATACCGCAGGTTGCCGAGGCTAAGGAGCTTGAACACATAATAAATAATGTTGTTAAGCCGACGGCAGAGGAGGTGTTTAAGGAGCTTGGAGACAGGATAGACTTCAAGATAGGCACAATGATGGAGACTGTTAGGGCCTGCCTAACGGCAGACAAGATAGCGAAGGTTGTCGACTTCATGAGCTTCGGCACAAATGACCTAACCCAGGCGGTCTTCAGCTTCAGTAGGGATGACGTTGAGAATAAGTTCATGAGTAAGTACCTCGAATTGGGCATATTGCCATACGACCCATTCATAACCATAGACGCTGACGGAGTGGCTAAATTGATGAAGATTGCAGTCGACCTAGCTAGGTCCACGAAGCCTGAGATTGAGATAGGGATATGTGGTGAGCATGGCGGCGATGCAGATTCAATAAGGATACTGGCATCTACGGTGGGTAGGGGGCTTAACTACTTCAGCGCATCACCATACAGGGTTCCTGTAGCTAGGCTTGTGGCTGCCCAGGAGTCCCTTAAGATACTTGGTAAGGCGCCTAAGATAGCTGAGTATTAAGCTTCCTCAAAACTTAACCCCAGCTTAAAACAGCCTATTCCTTTTCCTTAACCAGCCTAACTACATCCCCCAGATACTCTACGAATTCGTTTAATAGTCCCCAATTAAGGGCCTGGGCCTCAACCCTAGCATCATTAAGGTACTTCTCCAAGATCTTTACAGCGTCTATAACGGGTTCTTCAGAGCCGTCAGCCTTAAGCACATCTACTATGTTTACGTCAACGCTCCTCAAACCCTGGGGATTTTCCTCATCAAGCTTAAGGTAGTCTATTAAATCATCCCTGATTTGGTAAGCCACCCCTAGGATTCTACCCAACCTCCTCAACCTGGCTATGAGTTGGTCATCCGCATCCGATACGTAGCCTCCGACGACCATTGATGAGGATATTAATGAGGCAGTCTTATTCTCAACTATCTTAAGGTACCTGTCCAGGCTTATTTCACCACTAAGCCTATATTCAAGCTCATAGGATTGCCCTATCGTCAGCCTTAACGCAGCGTTCGTCAACTCTAATGCAACGCTCTTCGTCTTAGCCTTCAACGCATATTCGACAGCCTTAGCTATCAACATGTCGCTCGCCAACATTGCGTACTCTGTCCCAAACCTCTTAAAGGGGGTTTCAACCCCCCTCCTAACCACATGGCCATCTATTATGTCGTCCTGGAGGAGGCTTGCGACATGTAGAAGCTCTATCGAGACTGCAGGATATATTGCTGGTGTTGGGTCGTTTGAAAGCATATATGCCGTATATAGGGCTAACATGGGCCTAATCATCTTACCCCTATGCAGCAGGTAATGCATTGTGGACTCCTTCAACCTACTCGGCATTGAAATTCCCTGAAGTAGGCCCTCTAGTTCTGAGGCAACATGCCTCAATGCGCCTTCAACGGGCTTAGGGAGCTTAAGAGACATAAGCCAATTACCAGGGTTCGTTTATGTAGCTCCTCCTATAATTCCTATACACGTACTCGACATCCTCTGTGCTTAAATCCTTTAAAATGGGCCTAATGGACCTATACTCCCTAATCATAGAGGTATTTACCTCAATGACCACCGAATCCTCATCATAATACTTCGCCTTCGCTAAAACCTCACCAAGTGGATCCACTACGAAGCTTCCCCCAAAGAAGCCCAGGCCATCGTACTGGCCCACGGTGTTTACGTAGGCTACATATGATACGTTCTCCATAGCCCTAGCCCTTATGAATGTTTCAAAATGCATCCTCGACATGTCTGGGGCGGCGCTTATGTAGACCTGTAGTTCAGCCCCCTTAAGCATCATTGCCCTCGACACCTCTGGGTAAAATGCGTCGTAGCATATTGCCATGCTTAGCCTAGAGCCGTTAACCGTAAATACAGGTACATCACCCTTACCGATGCCGAAGTATCTAGCCTCGTCGAAGACGCCGTAGCTCGGCAGGTGCCTCTTCCTATAGTGGGCTAGTAGTCCATTGGGCCCAACTGCAACTGCCGTATTGTACAATACTCCTGTGTCTGGATCCCTCTCAGCCATACCTGTAATTATTGTGCATCCGAAATCCTTAGCTATACTAGCCAATTCGCCGACTATCCTCCCGTTTAGGGGTTCTGCAACGTGGAATAGTAGGTCCCTAGACATGTAGCCTGGCACGTATAGTTCAGGCGTTATCAATACGTCGGCTCCATCACCCCTGCAGTTGGCCTTGGCGTAGCTCCTCAATCTAGATATGTTGTACTCAACGTCGCCCAGCCTACTTGCGTATTGGAGCAGGTGTAGCCTTAGCACATGCCTCCAAGTGACACTACATTATAAGCATTTTCCACGTAGAAAACGTTATACCCTTAAAAAGACCTACTGCGACTTCCCACCCCCACCGCCTCCACCTCCACCGCTCGGCTGGGGCGCCTTCTTCCTCTGGACGCCGACCGTCATACCTCTCCTACCCGTCACCCTGGTCCTCTGCCCCCTAACCTTAAGCCCTAGGCTATGCCTTATACCCCTCCACGACATTATGCGCTTCTCCCTCTCAATATCGCCCCTTGCAGCCAGTATCAGGTCGGCGCCTATGAGGTGTATGTTCCTGCCTGTTTCAGGGTCCTTAGGCCTATTGACGAACCAGCCTGGGGCGAATTGGTGAAGATTCCTCACAGCCCAGTCTAGCTTCCTAATCATCTCCTCATTCAAGTCGCCCAACCTTGATAGGGGGTTTATGCCTAGGTACCTGCATATTGCGAAGGCTGTCGATAACCCAATGCCCTTTATCTTAGATAATGCGTAGGCGACGGCCTTATTGCCATCTAGGTCAGTATCCCCTATACGGACTATCTGCCTACCTTGAACCTGCGCCTCAGACATTGAGGCTTGCTTAAACCCCTCCTTATAAAGATTCCTAGCTATTCAAGTACTCTACAATGAACCATAGGAACACCAGGAACACTATGGATACTGCTAATGTTAAAGGCTTCCTGAAGGCCATTGTTATTAGGCCCAGGTAGGGTATGCTTAGGCATGCCTCACCATAAACCTCGTTAATGGGCGTTAACCAGGGGTCTGGAGCCATATTGCCATCACCCTTAGTCTCCACTTCAGGTACCCCTGATGAATTATATATCGCAACTACTCTATGTATTATATATTCGTCGTAATGGTAGTAGACCACCACGTGGCCTATTAAGCTTGTGTAGTTACGCGGCAATGGACATAGTACTACAAGGGTCCCTGTCTCGAAGGTTGGCTCCATGCTGAAGCCCCCAACTACGGCCCAGGGTATTTTAACGGCGCCTAATAAACCCAGTACGAGGTATATTAGCACTAGGGCTAATACAACATAGCCCACTACGTCGCTAATCCTCATGCAGTCTCACATTAGGGGTCTTTTAAAGGCTTTATCCCAATGGGCCCAACCCCCATACTACAGCCAGGGGGCCACCGCCGCCACCCCAGGCCCATGCTTAGGCCAGTGGACCCCTGAACGCACCCACCCCGGCTTAGGGCCGCTCCCTCCCGGGCCTAACCCGGTTCGCCGGCTTAACCCACTACCCCCAGCCCTACGGCTAGGGGCGTGGGCTGTGGGTGCCCCAGGGGGCTGGCCCTCATTGCGGTGCCTGGGGCACGTACGGCAGTCCCCTGGCTGCAGCATGGGGTTTCGGCCCCCGTAAACCTACGGCACCCGTGCGGGTGGGAGGGGTGGCGCCCCTCCAGGCCCGGCCCAGTGGGCTATTGCGATAAACGTTATAAATTTTAATTCAACAGCAGGATGTGGTTAAGGTATCTGTAATTGTGCCGACGCTCAATGAGGCCGGCAACATAGGTAGGCTTCTCGAGTCCCTGAACGACGCCTTGAAGGGCTATGATTACGAGGTCGTTATTGTGGATGACGGCTCAACGGATGGTACTGTCGACGTTGCTAAAGGTACTGCAGGCAGGTTGAAAATACCCCTTAAGGTGGTTGAGCGAGGTAGGAGGCTTGGGCTCTCAAGCGCAGTCATAGATGGCTTCAAGGCCAGCAGCGGCGACATCCTGGTGGTCATGGATGCAGACCTCCAACACCCACCAGCAATCGTGCCTAGGCTCATCGACGCATTACTCAACGGCTCAGACCTAGCCGTCGCCTCAAGGTACGTTAAGGGCGGCGGTATTGAGAGGGGTTGGCCCCTCCTGAGGAGGGTTATTAGCCAGGGGGCCATCCTCCTAGCCCACCTCCTCATACCCTCATCCAGGCCTGTGAAGGATCCTGTCTCAGGATTCTTCGCATTGAAGAGGAGCGTAATGTGCCTAGATAGGGCTTATGGAGACTACAAAATACTCCTAGACATATTGGCAGTCTGCAGGCCAGGCAGGGTGGTTGAAGTCCCCTACGTCTTTAAGACTAGGGAAGCCGGCTCATCAAAGCTGGGCCTTAGGCAAATAGTGAACTACCTCAACCAGACTATATCGCTAAGCCTACAGATGATTAGGCTGAGTGGATATAGGCCCCTTAAATTCGCGCTGGTGGGTTTAATAGGGTTGTTTGTGTCTGAGGGATTCCTACACCTCTTCTGGAGGATACTTAACCTACCCTACTTCGCATCACTCATACCTGCAATAGAGGCTGGCATAGTGAATAACTATACTTTAAATAAATACTGGACTTTTAAGGAGAGGTATGTGCCTTATCTAAGGGGATTGGGCAAATACCATGTTGCAACAATAATAAGCACACTGATAACGTACGCGACCTCAAATGCCCTACATTACCTAGCCGGCGTTAACGGCTACGTGGCATACGTCATAGGGGTGGTGTTGGGCTTCATAGCTAACTACATCATGGCCGAAACCTACGTATTTAAGCCCGGGGGCTAAAGTGGGTTTAATGGGGGTTGGGTGCGATAGAATTGTAGTTGACCTAGAGGTCAGCGAATTCAAGGAGTGGTACATGAAGTTCAGGGACATTGTGAGCGACCTAACGTTGGTGAGGAGGGTGTCTACAATGGCGTATAACCTGCTTAACGCAGGGTGCAGTAGGGATGAGGTTGTTAAAGTGATTAAGGATACGTTAGCAAGCCTCAACATAGACCCATCATTGGTTAAGAGGGGTGAGTTCCAGGGAATGAGGGAGGATGTTAAGGACATTTTAAGGGAGGTTTTTCCAAACGCGGTCCAGGAGACTAGGACGCCATTCTTCACACAACAGGGTAGGGCCGTTAAGGTTGAGAGGACGCCCTATGGGGAGGTCCAGTACCCTGCTAGGAGGGGTAGGCTTTCATTAGGGGTTAGGCGTATGAGCCTCGGCGAATACGCCTCACTGGCATCCATAGCGCTTGGGGTAATATTGGCTGGCGTTGGTGGGGCCTACAGGTTATTGACATTGACGGGCATCGGAATATCAATCGCCATAATAGGCGCAATAGCGTACGTAATGGCTAGGCTGAGGTGGCTTTAAGTGGATGCAGTAACGTATAGGGGTTTAATCTACCTCAACGGCCAATTAACCAGGGGAAGCATCGTAGTGTCCAGAGGCCTGGTTAAGTCCATAGGCGGTGTTGAGGGTGTTGTAATCGACCTACCGCCCAGCCACTTCATAATGCCCCCCATGGCTGACATCCACGTCCATTTGAGGGACTTGGAACTATCCTACAAGGAGGATGTTGAGTCCGGCAGCGCAGCCGCATTGGCAGGTGGCGTTGCTGCGTTGGGCAATATGCCTAATACGAAGCCCCCCATAAAGACTATCAACTTACTTAAAGGGATCATGGATGTGATTAAAGCTAAGTCAAGGTTGAGGGTGAGGCAGTATTTTGGGGCCCCAGAGGATGTTAAAGTTCTTGAAGAGGCATATGCCAACGGCGCATGGGCTGTTGGCGAAGTCTTCCCAGAGGAGGTTGCCGAATATGGTGGAGATGATTACCTTGAGGCATTGTTCCGGGAGGCGTCCAGGGTTGGCATACCTATTATCATGCATTGCGAAGACCCCGTTGTCATCAGCCAGTATAGTGGTCCAAGGGATTTTAAATACCATGGCGAGGTGAGGGGGCCTAGGGCTGAACTAGCCTGCGTAGCGAACGTGATTAAGCTCACGTATAGGTATGGTGCAAGGATCCATTTAACGCACATAACCCTACCTCAGTCAATACAGCTCGTCAAGTCGAGTGGATTGAATATAACTATTGATGCAACACCCCACCACATGCTTCTGAGCCAGGAGGAGTGCCTAAGTAGGGTTGAAGTCCCCGGATATTGTAAGGTTAATCCGCCTTTAAGGAGTAGGGAGGTTAGGGAGGGCTTGCTTAGAGCCTTCATAGGGGGTTTAGTAGACATTGTGGCGAGCGACCATGCGCCACATGCGCAGTGGGAGAAGGAGAGGCCCTATGATGAGGCCCCGCCAGGTATTGTAGGGCTAGAGACCACGCTACCTCTAATGCTCACGCTATGGGTTAGGGGTTTCGTAGACCTGGAGACTATTGTTAAGGCTATTAACGAGAGGCCCATGAGGTTCCTAGGGTTTGAGCCAGGCCTAAAGGTTGGCCAAAGGGCAGACTTCGTAATAGTGGGGCTGGGTAAAAGCATTATAGACCCCTCCAGGTTTAGGAGTAAGGCTAAGTTCACGCCTTTTAAGGGGTTTGAGGTTGACGCCCTGGTGGCGGCCACCGTGCTTAACGGCGAATTGGCATACGTCAACACTGATGATGAGCCCCTTGAGGGCGCTTTAAGGCAGGCAGGGCTATTGAAATAGCGGAGCTTTAGCCAACTTAACGTTAGGTTATTAAACCCCTGTGAAATGTGGAGGTGGGCATCTTGGGCTGGTTCAATAGGGATGTTGTATCCGCCCTGGACTTCAACAGGGAGGATTTAGAGGTCTTGTTTAACGAGGCCCTTGAAATGGAGAAGTACGCCAAATCTAGGTTAAACATACTTGAAGATAAGGTGTTAGCCCTAGCCTTCTTCGAACCAAGCACGAGGACTAGGCTAAGCTTTGAAACGGCAATGCATAGGCTTGGGGGTAGGGTCATTGGGTTTAGCGGCGTTGAGGCGACCTCAATTGCTAAGGGTGAGAACTTCGCAGATACGATAAGGATGCTTGACGCATACTCAAACGCAATAGTGGTAAGGCACAGTATTGAGGGGGCTGCCAAGTTCGCGGCGGAGATTGCGGAGGTGCCCGTCATAAATGCTGGGGATGGTTCAAGGAACCACCCAACGCAGGCAATGCTCGACCTATACACCATGTGGAGGGAGTTTGGGGTGATAGATGGCTTGTCAATAGGGGTTCTTGGAGATTTGAAATATGCGAGGACCGTCACATCGCTCATCGAACTACTATCAAACTATAAAGTTAAGCTACACTTAATATCGCCTGAGCTACTGAAGCCAAGGCCTGAACTTGTGGAGTTCATGAAGTTGAGGGGGATGGAGTTCGACTGGACCAGCGACCCATCATCAATAATAGGCGACTTAGACGTACTCTACGTGGTCAGGATCCAGAAGGAGCGGTTCCCAGACCCGCTTGAATATGAGCGGGTTAAGGGGGCTTACAGGGTTGATTTAAGGCTCCTATCTAGGGCTAAGCCAAGCATGATTATACTGCACCCATTGCCCAGGGTTGATGAAGTGGACTTCTCCGTGGATGAAACAAGGTGGGCCAGGTACTTTAAACAAGCAGCCTTAGGCGTGCCTCTAAGAATGGCCCTACTTAAACTAATATTGAGGGGACCATGATGGGTAAGGCCGGTAAGGAGTTGATAATAAGCAAGATTAAGGATGGGATAGTCATAGACCACATACCTGCAGGTAGGGCATTAATAGTGCTTAAGATACTGGGCATAACGGGTAAGGAGGGGTTTAGGGTTGCCTTAGTGATGAATGTTGAAAGCAGGAAGCTTAAGGTTAAGGACATCGTCAAGATTGAGGGTAAGGAGCTTGGTGAGCGTGAATTAAGCTACATAGCCCTTATAGCACCTACGGCAACTATCAACATTATTAAGGAATATGAGGTTGTGCACAAGTTTAAGGTTACTGTACCCGACAGGATTGAGGGATTGATAAGGTGTAAGAATCCCAGATGCATAACTAATCAACCCAGGGAGCCCATTAAGCCTGCCTTTAAGGTAATCTCAAAGGATCCCCTCAAACTAATGTGCGAATACTGCGGTACAATACACGACCTAAGCGATGTCGAGAAGTCCCTTGGGGTGGGTTAAATGGTTAAAGACCTGGCAATACTCCTCTTCAAGATAGGTGCTGTTAAATTTGGTAAATTCAAATTGACAAGCGGCCTAGAAAGCCCATTCTACATAGACCTGAGGACAGCCTTATCCTACCCCGAGGCCTATAGGCTAATAGTTGACTACTACTCATCAATGCTAAATGGCGTTGAGTTCGATAAGATTGCCGGCGTTGAAACAGCCGGCATACCGTGGGCGTCAATGCTGGCTTACAGGCTGGGTAAAGGCCTAATATACGTTAGGAAGGAGGCTAAGCAACACGGCGCAGGTAGGCTCATAGAGGGCCACCTCAACCCTGGTGAACGAGTCGTCGTAGTTGACGACGTCTTAACGACAGGCGGCTCAATAGCATCTGCCGTAAGGGCCATTAAGGGTAGCGGGGGTGTTGTTGAACTAGCCCTAGTGGCTGTTGATAGGGAGCAGGGGGGCGTAGCCAATGTTAAGGCTGAGGGCGTTGAGGTTAGGAGCATAGTTAAGGTCACTGAACTCATGGAGATGCTCTACAGGGAGGGCTACATAGAGTTTAGCCAGTATTTGGAAGTTTTAAAATACCTGGGGAAGGCCTAATGCTCCTAAGCTACCTAAACTACCTCCCAGCAGACGTAACGCACAACGTAGCGCACATGGTTCTTAGGCTTAGGCTACCCATGGTGGGTATAAGGTATGTTAACCCTGTTGAATTAGGACCCCTTAAGCTAATGAACCCGCTAGGCCTAGGGGCCGGCCTAGATAAGGATGGATACTTGGCCAAAACCATAGCTAGACTAGGCCTAGGCTTCATAACGGTAGGTTCGGTTACGTTAAGGCCAAGGAGCGGTAATCCTAGGCCTAGGGTTGTCAAGTATCCCCAGTTTAAGGCTATGGCCAACTCAATGGGGCTGCCTTCAAGGGGCATTGCAGATTTATCAACTAGGCTTAGTGGAATAGTGGACCACCTACATAGGCTTGGGGTCGCCTTAATAGTTAACGTGGCCGGGTTCACTGAGGGTGAATTCGTGGAGGCTATGCATATTTTAAATAGGTTCAATATAGATGGCGTTGAAATAAATATAAGTAGCCCAACCTACAGGGGATACTGGTTCACGGATACCGGCAGGCTCCTAACACTTATGAGGGAGGCCTCATCAGCGAGCCGCAGGATGACGCTCATTAAGCTGCCCCTAGGCCTAGACCCATCAACATATAGGGTTATTGTAGCTGAGGCTAATAGGCTTGGCCTAGGTTTAACAATAGCCAACACCCTCCCCATAAAGGAGCCGAGGCTATCAACAGGGTATGGTGGATTAAGCGGCTTACCAATATACCCACTCGTTAAGGCGCTCATAGCCAAGGCCAGGTCGTGGGGCTTTGAAAACCCGATAATTGGGCTTGGAGGCGTCTTCAACGGCAGGCAAGCCCTGGAGCTCCTTAAGGTAGGCGCCAATGCGGTGTCGATAGTTACGGCATTTGCATATGAGGGGCCGTTGGCGGTTGTTAGGATTTTAAGGGAGTTAAAGGCGGGTTGGGGTGGGCCTAATGATACCTAGGAATACTGGCCTCATAGTGGCCATGGATGTTGAACTAGGCTTAGATAGGCTTAAGGGGCTCGCTAGGGAGATTTACGAATATGTCGACGCATTCAAACTGGGCTGGTATCAGCTACTCACAATAGGCCCTGGGGGTATTGCCGAGTTTTCAAGGGATGTTGGCAAATATGTATTGGTCGATATTAAGCTTGGCGATGTAGGGCATGTAAACAGCTATGTTGTATCTAAGTTAGGCAGGTTGGGGGTTAATGGCGTAATAATGCATGCAGTCGCCGGTGAGCCCAATGTTAGGCAGGCGGTTGATGAGGCTAGGAGGATTGGCTTAGACATATTCCTACTAGTGTCGATGAGCATGGGCGGCGAAATATACGACAAGTATCTTGAAGACAACGTAAAGATGGGGCTTAGGCTAGGCGTCGCAGGCTTCATAGCGCCTGCAACGAAGCCCAACATAATTAAGGCTGTTAGAGGGCTTGCAGGGGATAGGCAAATACTAGCCCCTGGCGTGGGGCCTCAAGGTGGTAAGCCTGGGTGCGCAATAGCGAGTGGGGCTGACTTCGAAATAGTGGGTAGGCTAATAGTGGGGAGTGGTAACCCTAGGCTCCAGGCAATGAACCTCGTTGAAGCCATCAGGAGGCCCTCTTGTTAAACACAGCTTGATTATTCACTTAACCACAAGTACAGGCTTATTCGAATGCCTAACAACCCTCTCAGACACTGAACCTAGTAGGAATCTTGCAAGGCCCTTAAGCCCCCTCGACCCAACTATTATTAAGTCGGCATTAATCTTATCGGCCGTTTCAAGTATCTTATCCGCCGCATTACCCCTAGCTAAAATTACCTCAGCATCAATGCCCCTACTCCTGGCGTATTCCCTTGCCCTACTTAGAATCTCGTTACCAATCCTCACCAAGTCATCTATAATGTTTGTGGTTATGGGTATTGCTGATGAGGCTAAGGCAACCTTATCCTCCTCAACAACGTGTATAATGTATAGTTTGGCCCCGAAAACCTTAGCAATATTTACTGCGTATTCGAGCGCCTTATCGGAGTACTGTGAACCGTCTGTGGCAACCAATATTTTATTGAACATAGGCTTAAATAGCTTTAAGGCTATTAAACTTACCGCCATGGCTATAGTACATAGGATTGAGGTTGAAACCCACATACATGCCACAGAGGATGAGGATAAGGTTATGGAGGCCTTAGCCAATTTAATAGGCCACAATGCGGTTAAGGATGTTTCAACAGTAACGCTTAGGGGGCATTATGGAAACGCGATAATAGTCGCCAGGGTTCAGCTAGACCACAAGGATTACCCGCTGGATGAGCTTGTGAGGTTCATGGCCTCTAAAATGAGTGACTCAGACAAGAGGATTCTGAAGAGCTCCCTGGTTAATAGGGTTCAGGGGAATAAGGTTTACTTGAGGTTTGATAAACAGAAACTATACCTAGGCGAGCTCATGCTCAGCGATGGCGATGACGTAGTCAGAATGGTGCTCCACCTCAATGGAAACATGCTTAGGCAGCTGGGGTTGAAGGGAGCCCTGGAGGAGCTAGGCCTCCTAAATAGGGAGGGGTGATGAAACTATTTAAAACATTGCACTAAAGGGGGTTTAATGGGTGAAGGCACAGAGGAGGTCCATGGGTATGGCTTCGAGGACCAGTACGGATCCGTGGTAATGCCCATATACTTATCTACGCCATTTAGGCAAGTCATAGAGCCGAGGCTATCAGACAGGGGCGTTGACTTGAAGTATTCCAGGGAGGAGAATCCGACTGTAAGGTTCCTGGAAGGGATTTTAGCCAAACTTGAGGGGGGTGACGATGCATTAGCCTTGAACAGCGGTATGGCTGCAATATCGACAACGCTGATAGGTTTATCAGACTCAAACACAGTGATTATAATACCTGCTGAGGTTTATGGGACAACGCTGAGCCTAGTCGTTGAGATGAGTAAATTCGGTGTAAAACACGTATTAACCATGCCTGAGACCCACGACGTTGTCGAGGCTGTTAAAGGTGTTAGAGGCAGTTGCATAGTCTTCGTTGAGACGATAACGAACCCAATGCTCAGGGTTATCGACGTTGATGAGGTTTCGAAAGCCGCGAGGGATGCTGGATGTAGGTTCATCGTCGATAACACTATGGCAACCCCCATACTTTACAAACCTCTTAAACATGGGGCTGACCTGGTAATACACAGCACTACTAAGTACCTATCAGGCCACAACGATACATTGGGGGGCGCTATCATAGGTGGTAAGGATGCCGTAATCAACCTGTGGAATTGGCGTAGGAGGCTTGGCACAATAATGCAGCCCTTCGAGGCTTACCTAACTATAAGGGGTTTGAAGACCCTTAGCCTGAGGGTTAGGAGGCATTGCGATAATGCCAAGGCAATAGCCGAATACCTGGCTGATCATTCAAAGGTCAGGGAGGTTTACTATCCTGGCCTGAAAAATAACCCATACTACGGGTTGGCGACCAGGATGTTTAATGGGCTATATGGGGGTATAGTCTCGTTTAAGGTTAGGGGAGGTGTCGAGGAGGTTAGGAGGTTTTTAAATTCGCTTAAGGTCATAAAGCCTGCCCCAAGCTTCGGAGGCCCTGAATCACTGATAATGTACCCTATAACCAGCGCAGCCCAGCCAATACCAATACAGTATAGGGTTAAGCTGGGCATAGACGAGAGCCTACTTAGGCTATCCGTGGGCCTTGAGGACGTTGAAGATTTGATAAATGACCTAGACCAGGCCTTAAGGCAAATACCCTAGCTCAACCCCTTAAAACACCTTTAATAAGCCTAGCAGCATATGCCGCATCCTCCTCCGTGAAGTGGGGTGAAACCAATATGCTCACAACCCTACCTGATGCATATTCCGTATTAGGTAATGGCCTATATTCAATGCCCCTGCCGTAGAATGGGCATGACCATGGGCACCCCTTCCCATGGCCAACCCTGTTGATGAATAGGGGCGTCCTGTAGAGGGGGGTTGGGTATACGACGGCCACGGCCTCAAGCCCCTGCGACCTAAGCTCCTCAACAACCCTATCCCTTGGCTTAGAGACCTTATCCGTTAGGAGCATTTGATATATATGCCATGCATGCCTAACGTACGGCTTAGGCTTAGGCAGCACCACCAGGTCATTATCTATGTCCTGGAGCTCCTCAGTAAGGGCCTTGGCAAACCTCTCCTTCCTGGCTAAAATCTCCTCAATCCTCAACAATTGGCTATAGCCTAGGGCTGCCTGAAGCTCACCAAGCCTATAGTTGTAGCCCAGGAGCTCGTAGTAGTATTTCCCTGTCTCGCCATGGCTCCTGATGAGCCTAGCCCTGGAGGCTACTTCATCATTATTAGTTGCTATAGCGCCTCCCTCGCTGGTTGTTATGGTTTTTGTTGGGTAGAAGCTGAAGGCCCCCACGTCGCCGAGGGCCCCAACCTTAACACCCCTATACATAGCCCCTAGGGCCTGGGCTGCGTCCTCTACTAGGAATAATCCATGCTCCCTGGCAACTTTAAGTAAGCCATCCATGTCGGCGGGCATCCCTGCCAGGTGGACAACTATTATTGCCTTAGTCCTATCAGTAATCCTCCGCTCAACGTCAGCAGGGTCCAGGCCCAGGGTTTCAAGGTTTATATCGGCGAAAACAGGCACTGCATTGGCGTGGAGCACGGAAGATGCCGTGGCTACGAAGGTGAAGGCAGGCACTATAACCTCATCACCAGGGCCTATTCCAAGGGCCTTTAAGGCTATGTGAAGTGCTGTTGTCCCACTTGATGTCGTTAAGGCATGCTTAACGCCAAGATACTTCCCCAGCTCAGACTCAAGGAGCTTATTATACTTGCCGTATGGTGAAACCAGGTTGCCGCTCATCAAGGCGTCAACAACGTATTTAGCATCCTCCTCAGTAACCCACGGCCTGAACCTAAGGACCCTATTAGCCACGTTGAGGCGCCGCCCCGAGCCTTTAAATCAATACTCTATATGTGGAAAAATGTTATTAAATCCCAGGGCTTGGCCAAGCCATGGGAGCTAAGGCTCTAGTTAAAGCAATACCGCCGCTTGTAGCCATAATACTCTTCACCCTCTACTTCATAGCAATACAGCCTCATTTAAACGGCTATGTAAGCGATGAAATATGGTATGTTTCAGGGGCTAGGAACTTCATAAATGAGGCTGGGTTAGGCAGATACCTGGTTAAATACGGTGTTAGCGTTAGCCCATATCCAGGATGCTCCATAAGCGGTGTTGAGCCTTCTAAAGTTTACAGCGACTATAACATAGCCTGGTACAGTAACGTGACCTATAGTGAGGTTGAGGATGTTTTAGCCAATAAATCCTGCATAGTTAGATTCGGCAACTATTACCCCGATAAGTCGGGGATCTTAACCTACCTCAACATAGAGCACCCGTACCTGGGTAAGTATTTCATAGCGTTATCAATGCTTACGCTCGGGGATTATCCGGAGGCTTGGCGGGTGCCAAGCCTAATACTATCGCTATTGATGATAGTCCTCGTGTATTTAGCTGCCCTTAGGATTAGTAGGGGCAGTATATGGTATGGTGCCTTAGCCCTAATACCGCTAATGTTTGATGCAACCTTTAGGGACATGGGCATTGTAGCTATGCTAGATGTTTATCTAGGGTTCTTCACAATACTCTCAGCATACCTATACCTTGAGGGTAGGTATATGTGGGCCATTATTGCAGGTGGATTATCCGTAGCCAGCAAGTATCCTGGCGCCTTCACAGCCTTCTCGAACGCCTACGTTGAATCATATAGGAGGAGTGGTGCATGGGGCTTAGCAACCCTCATAATAGCGTTTATAGTCTTCATAGTACTTCAAATACCTGTAATATATGTTGTAGGCGGTTTAACAGCATACGTATCTAACGTAATGTTTTACCTTAAGTGGTTCACGGAGCCTAGGCCCCCTGGACCTGTATCGTCTAACCCGCTTGATTGGCTTGTTGGCCTGGGAAGCTTCGTGAATAACGTTAGCCCGCCATTATATGCCATGGGGATGCCTGGCGCCTACCTAGTTGCGCTGGCGCTATCATTACTAATCCTCATACCGCAGACCAGATCTAGGCTATTTGAGGGCTTCTCCATAAACGAACTAGTACTGCCGGTCATGGTTTTAACAATATGGTTTGGCTACTGGCTAGTCTACTTCCTGGGCAATACGACGTTATACAGCTACTATACGATGCAGATAGCCCCACTTGCACCCTTAATACTGGTCCTAGGCCTTCATAGGGCTAGGATTAGGGTTAAGCCCTGGGTCTTCTTAGCAATACTGGCTGGCATAGCCTATGGGATATCTGTCCAGTGGAGGCTAATCTATGGGTTAGCCACGTCAATAGCCTAATCACCACCTAACCCTAGACCTCTCTTCAACAACCTGTTCATAGAGTTTAACAGTCCTCAACGCAATCTTATCCCATGTATATGAATTAGCCACAGTCTCCCTAGCCTTATCGCCAAGCCTCCTAGCCATCCCCCTGTCGTTTAGGAGCATTAATATGTATGAGGCGACCTCGCTCGGGTTATCTGGATTGGCCTGTATGCCGTTTTCAAAATGCTTAACAAAGTCGACGGGCCCACCCCTATTCGTCGTTACTACAGGCTTACCCAACGCCATGGCTTCAAGGATGCTTATCCCAAATGGCTCATACCTACTGGGGAGTACGACCACGTCTGAGTGGTATATTATGCTGTAGAGTTCTTCATCATTAACCCTGCCCGTGAAGTAAACCTTCTGGCCTAAGTCAAGCTCCCTAGACAACGACACTAAGTACTCCCTCATGGGTCCATCACCAACGATAAGTAGTTTAACATCACCCCTACTCCTCAAAACCTCCCTAAACGCCCTAAGTACTGTATCAGGCCCCTTCTCGTAGACTAACCTACCGTAAAACACAATCATTGATTCCCAGGGGGCCGCATACTTATCCCTGGGGTATTTTTCACTGGGCTTGAACGATAGCAGCGATTTATCTACGCCATTAGGTATTAGGACCATTTTATCCCACGGCACGCCTAATACATTATGGACCTCGTTCATCATGTAGCTGCTGCACACAATAACCCTCCAGGCCTCGTAGGTCAACTTCCACTCCCACTCATGTATGTGCATGGATTCGACAGAATGTATACCACCCCTCCTGCCGTATTCCGTGGCATGTACCGTGGCTATTAGGGGTGTTTTGAACCTGTGTTTAAGCACTATACCTGCGGGCGCCGTTAACCAGTCGTGCACATGTATTATATCAAACCCCTTATCGACGTGGCTGAGCTCCATTGCTATGAATAGGTTGAATGAATGGACCCATGAGGTGAAGTCAGGTACCCTGACCCTAAACGCATCTACTAAATGTATGTTTACGCCATTTTGCGTTAAGTGGCCATCCTCATAACCTATTGTTGCTACGTCCACTGTTAAGCCCAGTTTAGCCAACTCCTGGGTGAGGTAGTATACGTGCCTACCTAGGCCTCCCACAATGTAGGGTGGGTATTCCCAGGATAGGTGTAGTGCCCTCATTTCAAAATCGCCTCAACAACATCCCTTAAACTGTAGGCTAGCTCAGCATTTAAACCATACCTGCTGATGAGGGACTTATAGGCCTGTTCACTGGTTGTGAATATGCGCCTGCACTGGTTGAAAACCCACCCCTCTATACTTGATATAGATGAGCTCAAGATGTTCCCCAACGGGTCACCCCTCTCAAATTCCGTCGATAGGACTATGCAGTCTAAGCTGCTACCCATGCAGCATGGCTGGGAGGCCCTCGCCAAAGACCCCATTAAACAACCACCCCATTCGAAGCATAGGACCTTGTCAAAGTATCCATCGGTAATGTATCTTAATGCCGATGCAACCTCATGGGCAATGCTTAAGCCGTATGAGACTACGTTAGGGTAGTCCTTCACCGATAGCGTCAACTTACGCGGCGATGCATCGGAGGGGATACTGCCAAACCCCTCAGGCGTAACTAGAAGCGCCTCAACACCCCTTGAGGATAATGCCGAATGTATGGAAAGTATTGCATATCTTAAATCGGTCAACACAGCTCCAACGCCTGGATACTCCCAGGCAAAGCTTATTACACGCATTTAAGGGCATTAAACTTAAAGCCTTTTAAACTAAACTACTCGATGGCAACCTCTGTAGTGTTGTAACCGGGCATTTTACTTAACGTGACTTGAAGTATCCCATCTTTATAAACAGCCTTAACGTCATCAAGCCTTAGGCTGAATGGGAATTCAATCCTCCTATAAACCTTGAAGTTACTTATCCTCTCCAATGCAGTCGGCTTGCCTGTAGCGACATATGGTGTTGGGTCTGCTTGAACCTCAAGGAAGTTTAAACCAACCCTAAGCCTTATCGACTCCTTCTTAACGCCGGGCAAATCTATGAGTATTGTTAGGCGCCCACCATCATCGTAAATATCCACTAGAGGCTCCCTAGTGATTCCACTAAGGCCTGCTAGGGCGGCATTGCTTATGAGCCTCTTAACGGCAGCCTCAAGGGCACCAATATCCTTACCAATGTTGGGTTCAATGGATTTAGGGGCCTCCTCCTTAACTATCTGAACCTCCATAGGTTAGATATTTATGAGATTTAATATCCTGATCGGACAAAATACCGTTGAGGTGTAGGCCAGATATTTAGGCTGCGTTAAATGATACATTGCCGCAATAGCCGTCTAAATTTCCTGGGTATTAGGCCTTGGAGGTTGGGTATTTTCAGTACATTTATTTAGCCTAACTGTCAACAATATATGCATAGTTAGGTAACTGATTTTAGCCTATTAAGCATAAAGTATTTATAGGGGATTAGAGTATATTCACTGATCTATAGTGTCAATTGAGGCTGAAACCAGGAGGATCCAGTTGACGGGAGGGTCAACGTTAATAGTGTCGCTGCCTAAGGAGTGGGCTAGGCAGCTCAACCTGCAGCCGGGCGACGAGGTTGTCCTAATACCTCAAAGGGACCTATCACTACTGCTCATCCCCAGGAAGGCTGCTAAGCCAACGGTCCTTGAAGCCAACATAGATGTTAAGGGTGACTTGGCTCAAAGCGATAGGTTAATCAGAGTTACATTGGGTTATTACCTGGCTGGCTACGACATATTTAAACTAACGTTTGAACAGGGGGCAATAGCGCTTAAGAAGGATATTAAAGATGTGGCCCGCAGGAAATTGACGGGCGTCGAGATAGTTGATGAGGGTAGGAATAGCTTAGTCCTACAGAATTTAATAAACATTCCAGGCGACATAAATGTGAACGACATATTGCTTAAAATAATCAGGGTTATTGAAAGCATGCTTGATGATACCAAGGTTGCTATAAATACCGTTGATAAAAATATTTTAAACGACATAGTTGAGAGGGATAATGAGGTTGATAGATTCTACTGGCTTCTAAACAGGGTCCTGAAGAAGCTAGCCTCAAGCACGTATTACGTCGTTTCATCAGGTATAAAGGATCCGAGGACAATACTGGACTACGCACTCATAAACAAGTCCCTTGAAAGGCTGTCAGACCACATAGTTGAGATAGCGAATGAGCTCCTTAAGGTCGGTGAAGTCTTCATAATGGCCATACCCAAGGAGCATAGGGATAGGTTAGTAAGCCTAATAGATGGGGTGGGGGAGTTCATAGACTCCATGTCTAAGCTATTCCCCGTACAAACCCTAGCAATACAAGATATGAATGACCTTGTTGATAATGCTAGGCTTAAGGCTAGGGAGGCTAGGGGGCTTCAGGGCTCCCTTAGAAGCATGGAGATTGACCCAGCTGTAATGTCGGCCTACGACTCGATACTGTACAGCATTTCAAGAATGTACGAGTACGTGTCTGACATTGGGGAAGCCTTAATAAACATAGCTATTGAGACTGCTTAAATGGGCTAAGTATTATTGTTGAAACGTCTTCAAAGAAGAAGTGGCTATTCTTAATGGTTGAAATCAAGTAACTACCCTTAACCAACTCGGCGACATCGTCCACATCACCCCAAAGCAGGGTTAGGACGATTGTTGACCTAAACCTGGAGGCGTCATTGATGAAGCTTACCAGCACGTCGCCACGGCAGTTCCTGCAGATTGCAAGGTATGCAGGGTCTCCTGTTGAACATTCCTGAGGGGTGCAGTGGAGGTATGGTGTATTGAATATTATTAGGGATGGTTTAAAGTCCCTGAAGCAGCTCAGCAGGCTACAGCATACTAAATCTAGGTCTACATTAGCACGCCCCCTTATGTACCTTAAGGCTGCGCAGCTTATGTCCGTGGCTATGAAGTTGAAGCCCCTGTTTAATGCAGTTTTAGCCAGGTTCAATATTACGTAGCCTGACCCAGCCCCAACCTCAATCACAGTGCCTGGGTTAACCCCCCTAATGGCTAATAGTGCAATGTCTAATGTTTGATAGGTGTCCTCGAGGGGTGGGTATATGTAACCCTCATCCATTAGTGGCCTACGGGCTCAGACAGCTTAATCCTCGGGTATATGCCTAGGCTTATCAACTCCTGGAGTAGGAGCTTGAAGGCGTATGGCACTATAACCTTAGCTATCCTACCCTTATCGCCGTGTACTGGGCATATAGGCCTCTTCTTATACTCATCCCACCAGGCTATCATTCCGCAGTCCTCGCAGACGTACATGACGTACTTGTCGCTGGACTCAACCATCCTCTCGTAGAGGAGCGCGGCCGCGCCGTGGGCTATCAATACGTCCCTCTCCATTTCACCAAGCCTTAAACCACCCTCCCTAGACCTACCTTCAGTGGGCTGCCTAGTCAGTATCTGCATGGGCCCCGTGGCCCTTGCATGTATCTTATCGGCAACCATGTGGTGGAGCTTCTGGTAATACACTACGCCTATGTATATGTCTGCGTCAAGCTTATGGCCAGTCATCCCGCTGTACATGGTTTCCCTACCACTCCACCTATACCCAGCCTTAAGCAGTAGCTGCCTCAGGGCCTTCTCATCAACCCCCTCGAAGGGTGTGGCATCTATTAATACGCCGTTTAGGGCCGCTGCCTTGCCGGCCATCGACTCCAGGAGCTGCCCTATAGTCATCCTGCTCGGTATTGCGTGTGGATTAATTATAACGTCTGGCGTTATCCCATCTTCGGTGAACGGCATGTCCTCCATGGGGACTATCATTCCTACCACACCCTTCTGCCCATGCCTTGATGCGAATTTATCGCCAAGTTCAGGTATTCTAAGCTCCCTAACCTTAACCTTAATTAACCTATAGCCCTCACTACTCTCGGTTATCACAACATTATCTACAACACCCCTCTCACCCCTCCTAACAGTCACCGAACTATCCCTCCACTCGCCGGTCAGCTGCGTTTCAACCAATGCGCCGTAGAACCTCGGCGGGCTTATCTTACCTATCAAAACCTCCCTACTGGATACGAAGACCTCTGGAGGCACTATACCATCCTCATCCAGGTGCCCGTAGGCCTCAGCGCCCCTGTATCCCCTCACTGTTGGTGGGGGTACTGTCACCTTGTCGCTCTCGCCCATGGAGTACCTTATGGCCTCAGTCTCATAGGTCCTGTAGAATATGCTCCTATACATGCCCCTTTCAATAGCCGCCTTATTCATCATCACTGCGTCCTCCATACTGTAGCCGAGGAACGATATTACCGCTACGACTGCGTTTTGGCCGGCTGGCCTTGAACTGTAGCCTATCAGCTCAAGGCCCTTCGTAGTCACCAGAGGCCTCTCTGGGTATAGCAGTAGGTGGCCCCTACTATCCATCCTATACCTATAGTTTGCGTATGGGAATCCGAGCGACTGCTTAGCCATGGCCGCCTCATATATGTTTCTGGGTGATTGATTGTGCTCCGAGTAGGGTATTATGTGTGCAACTGCGCCGAGCATTACGCTGGGTATTACCTCCATGTGGGTGTATTTGCTTAAATCAACCCCCTCCTCGCCGAGCGTTATGAGGGCGTTCTCCTCCTCATCGGCATCAAGGTACTCAACTATGCCGTTCTTAACCAGGTCGTTCCAAGTCCACTCACCCCTCTTAACCTTCTCGACAATATCCTTAGTTAGCAGGAGCTTCCCATCCTTAATCACCAGGAGGGGCCTCCTTAACCTACCCCTATCGCAATTAACCCTAACCTCATTGAACTTCTCAATGTATGCAACATTTATCTCGGGGCTTATCTCACCCCTCCTCCTAGCCTCCCTAATCCTGGCCACTAACTCCTGTGGATTGGTGGCTATTCCAACGAGCCTACCATTCAACATGACCTTAGCCCCCTTGATGCCCTTCCTCCTAGCCTCAAGGACGTCAATGACCCCCATGTCCCTTAACATAGACTCCACGGACTCCTCATCGACCCCTATCGTGACTGCTGCTAATAATGCCAGGTTCTTGACTAGCCCACAGTTCTGGCCCTCGGGGGTCTCTATTGCACACAACCTACCCCACTGGGTTGGGTGTAGGTCCCTGGCCTCGAAGTGTGGCTGGGTCCTGCTTAGTGATGAAACAACCCTCCTGAGGTGGCTTATTGTGGATAGGTAGTTTGTCCTATCAAGCATCTGGGTAACCCCAGTCTTTCCGCCGACCCAATTGCCTGTCGATAGGGCGTGCCTAAGCCTCTCGGTAATTATGTTAACCTTAACTATCGTCTTCAAGTCAGGTATCTTACCCCTCCTCGAGTAGCTCTTCTCAAGTTCATTCCTCAGATCCTGGACGAATTGGGCGAAGACCGACCTGAATAATTGGGCCATTAGGTCGCCGACGAGCCTAATCCTCTTATTCGCCATGTGGTCCTTATCGTCCGGCGGCCTCAGGCCCTTGGCCAACTCAATAACGCCTTCAACTGCCTGCCCCAGTTCAATGGCCTTAGCTAGCCTAACCTTCTCATCCGGCTTAGTCCCCAGGTGTGGGAGTAGGTATTTGTCTAGGAATTCTATAGCCCTCTGTATCCTAACCTCCCTCGGATGGCCGAGTACAAGCCTCCTACCTATATAGTCCCTAGCCTCCTCTACCGTCGGCGCTATTTGGTTAGCCTCCTCGAACGATGCCGCTAATTCGTTTAAAATCTCCTCATTATCGCTAACAGCCAATGCAATGTCCTCATCCCTCTCAAGGCCGAGGGCCCTCATGACCACTGGGAAGGGCATCTTGGTTGGTATCTTAGGTAGCTGAACATAGACCACGCCATTCTTATGGTACTCTATGGTCAATGTAGTCCTGTACCCAGGCCCCATTGAAATTATCTTAGCCCTAGGTATCTTAGTCGACCCCCTCTCATCGAAGTCGTATATGGGTTTGTTTAAGGCTAGGTCCTCCTGGGATACGACAACCCTCTCACTGCCATTTATTATGAAGTATCCGCCTGGGTCGTTTGGATCCTCAAGCTTCTTAACTAACTGCTGCGGCTTTAGGCCATATAGGTTGCAGTACTTTGACCTAACCATGATTGGCAGATCGCCTAGGTTAATGGTCTCAACATACTCCTCACCCCCTATTATCAACTGGACCTTAACCCTCATTGGGGCTGCGTAGGTTAAGTTCCTTAACCTGGCCTCCATCGGGTATATTATGTTTTCAACCCCTGTAGGTTCCTTAAACCTCGGCTTACCAACCTCAATACCAAGGAACCTGACCTTGACGTCGCCTAGATCTATGTCGAACTCCTTTATTATGTCCTTAAGCATCCTGTCTACGAAGTCGTTGAAGGACTCTATCTGATGCCTAACCAGCCCATAATCCCTTATGAAGGCTTCAACCAGGGCCCACCTATCGTCTAGGAGCATGTATCTGCCTCCATCACCCCTCCTAACTATTGGCAGTGGTAGGGGCTGCTTTACGTAATCAACCCTAATTCCTGAATCAGCCACAGCAAACAGCCTTAACTTTAGGTTTATAAGCTTTCATGGAGCCTAAACACTCATTAAGGCAGTTGGCTATGCAAACCTCGTAGACGGAGACCTCATGGTCATAGCAGGCGTCTATACATGACCTGAGGCACGACTCATTCATCGTTGACCATTAACTGCTGGTTAAGGTTATTTAAATGCATTTCTCCCGTAAATTCGCGAAATACGCAAACCCTACTTAGATGGATTTCAATGCCTATGGCCTAAGGCTTTTATAAGGCCTAATGCGTTTAAAGCCCAGCTCAATGAGTCCCTCAATGTCACGCTACTTCGAGGAGGGCTATAGGGTTGCCTTCGGTAGGCATAGGGGTTCGCTAATAAGGTTCATGGGCCTTGCCTTAATACTCCTATTCCCCCAGATTGAGGCCATCATGCTGCATTTCGGCGCACTATATGGCTTAGTATTGTCTCTATTTTACATCGCAGCAGCCATATTTTTAACATACCTCACCAAGCACCTTGTAGGTGTCGGCAATGCTAAGATGTATTACACGGCCTCTATATTCGTCCTGACAGAATCCGTGGTAATAGACTTCGCCTTAACCGTTATGCAGGACAAGGTTACTGTACTGATTGGGGCTTTAGCCGCATTAGTCCCCCTATCAACATTATTCTCACTGCTTAAAGACCCACGCGGCGTCAGGCCAACCTGGAGTTATGTGACAGACTTGGCAATATTCTTCGCCGCGGTCCTTGCCGTACAATTACCGTCCTACACCATACTCAGCCTAATGCTCAATAGGCCGGTGGTACCTAGGTTAAGTAACGTGCTATACCTCGACCTGGTGATGTTCAGCATATCCATCGTAATACAATTGGCTATGCTTATGCTCCACGGCATTAAAGGCACCTTAAGCTACCTAAAGATGTTTGGGGCATATCTATACGCAATGTTGACGGGCGATGGGTCATTTATGGAGTATCACCTAGCCAAGATGGCTAAGGAGTACGACGTCAAGGTCCACGTCGTTAGGATTAATGATGGTGATTCTAAATACGCCCTAATAGTCCCATACGTCCACGCAGGCCCCCTAGCCCACGTTGGGGGTGGCGACTTAATACCAATGTTCGTTAAGAGGGGGCGTGAAGCTAGGTTAAACGTAATATACCTACATGGTGTAGGCGGCCATGAAGTTGACCCAGCGTCGGCTGAGGATGCGGTGAAGATTGTGGATTCGGCAATAGGTGAAGCGGCCAGGTTGATGAATGGCTATAAGGCCAGGATTAGGGCTAGGCCAATTTCAACAGTCACAGTCGGCGGCGTCAAGTTAACAACACTGCCTATAGCTGATGGTAAAAACCTAGTACTGGTAACCAGGCTCAATAAATCGATGGATGACATACCGTTGAACATCTATGAGGAGGTTAAGTCAATTGTAGGCCAGGGGATCGAAGACCTAATAATAGTAGACTCGCAGAACAACTACAGCTCCGATAACTCATGGACCAGTAAGGATGTTGAGGAATTCGCCTCGGCCATAGCTAAGGTCCTTGAAATGCCGGTTATCGAGGATGAGTTAAAGATGGGTATAATACACATAGGTAAGTATAGGGTGCCTGGAGCCCTCTTTGAAATAGGGGATAATGGAGTTTACATAATTTTAGAGGAGTTTGGGGGTGTTAAGGCTGCCTTAGCCGTAGTGGACGGCAACAATATTAGGAGGGACTTAGCCGAGATGCTTAGGGAGGCGTTGAGGAGGTTTAGCGATGTAGCCGAGGTGGTTACGACGGATAACCACCAGTTTACAGGCTTCTTCGGCTCATCGGGCTACAGCATCGTGGGTGAGATGACTAATAGGAGGGAATTTGTGAGGATTATTGAAAGGGCCATCTCCAGGATCCACCTAAGGCCAGTGGAGGTGAGCCATAGTGAAGTTAACGTCAGGGTAAGGGTTATTGGGGTTGATGGATTCAGCAGTATGAGGGCTGCAGCCTCTAAATCGTTAAGCATGGTACCTATACTATCGGGCTTAATCTTCCTCGCACCATTGGCACTATCAATACTGCTGGCACTACTTATAATCTAAAGAATAGTTTAGTGGCTTTAACCAACTGGTGGATGTGGAAACAATTTGGTTAATGCTTTTGAATTTGACGGACCTCAACGTTTGTTTAAGGCATTATACGCCCATTGAAACCTTATGGCTACTCCTATCGACTATAGTCTTCGTGTAGGTTTTAGGTTTGAGGCTCTTGACTATGTAGTCGAAGGCGTCCCACGGCCTTGCATGGCTACCGCACGTATATACGTCGATGGCCGCGTAGTTGTATGTTGGCCATGTGTGTATCGCTATGTGGGATTCGAGGACTAGGGCCACTACAGAGACCCCGGCCTTATCACCCCCTGTGAAGCGCCATGTCTTAACATCGACGATATGCATGTTAGCGACCTTGGCGGCCTCAATGACGAGTGACCTTAGGTAGCCTTCATCGCTAAGCTTATCAGCGCTAACACCCCATACTTCACCAAACACATGCCATCCAGTTACCCCCTCCTCATTTAAGGGGGCCTTAGCCCCCTGACCGGGGGATTTTAGGCTTCGTTGCAACATCTTTACAGATGCCCAATCCTTTGAGGGGCGCCGTATTTATAAGCATTTCCCTTAATAAAACAGTGCCATATTTAGAAAAGCTTAAAATCTCCAAGGGGGCCATTAGTTTAAGCCCCGGTAGCTCAGCCTGGGAGAGCACCCGGCTGAAGACCGGGGGGTCCCGGGTTCAAGTCCCGGCCGGGGCACCATTCTGAAAGTTTTAAAACGCATCATTAACCAATATTTAGAGTGCGCGCAGATGATGAGGTAGGCGAATACCTATGGAGGATTTATAGGCCTGATGCAGTAACCATATTTGAGGATCCTGTAGTTAGGGGTAGGTTAAGCTGGTACTACGCGGTTATGAATAATTGGGCCCCCGCCAAATACCATATTGCAGCCAGGATTGAGGTCGATGAAGATTACAAATCCATGGATACGGACGGCTTATGGAGGCTTCACGACAGGCTTGGGGAGGAGTTCGATAAGGTTTGGCTTGAGTTGAGGGATAGGCCTAGGCCAAGCCTCATTAAGGAGCCCATCCCACCCAGATCCTTCCTAGACGTTAAGGTGGAGTTAGCTAATAGGATGGTTAGGAGGTGTATGCTGTGTGAGAGGAGGTGTGGCGTGGATAGGACTAGGCAGAGGGGTGCATGCCTACTTGACGACAGGGCCAGGGTTGCCTCATACTTCCACCACATTGGTGAGGAGGCACCCCTAGTACCTAGCGGTACCGTGTTCTTCTCAGGATGCAACCTAAGGTGCGCCTACTGCCAGAACTGGGATATTTCACAAAACCCTGAGAGCGGGGTTGAGGTTAGGCCTGATGAATTGGCAGCCATTCAAATCCACCTAAGGTTGACGGGCGCCAGGAACATTAACTGGGTTGGTGGTGAACCAACCCCCAACATACATGTAATATTGCCGTCCCTGAAAATACTGGCTGAAAAGGGGGTTAACGTACCTCAACTGTGGAACAGCAACCTTTACCTAACTGTCGAAGGCATGAAGCTCATACTCCACGTCATAGACATCTGGCTCCCAGACTTCAAATACGGTAACGATAAATGCGCATTGAAGTACTCAGTAGCCCCAAGGTATGTTGAGGTCGTTTCAAGGAACCTTAAAATCATATGCGACAGGGGTGAGGACATCATAATAAGGCACCTTGTGTTGCCGGGCCACGTAGAATGCTGCACTAAACCTGTATTGAGGTGGATTGCCTTAAACTGCCCCAAAGCCCTAGTCAACATAATGGACCAATACCACCCAGACTACTTAGTAACCAGGTTAAGAAAGTACTCCGAGCTGAACCGTAGGGTTACTAGGAGGGAGATGGATGAGGCATATAGGTACGCTGATGAATTGGGCATAGTGTGGAGGCCCATATCCTAATACTTGAGGGGCCGGGGCAAAGGCTTAAATACTTAGGGGCCTAGGGTTTGCGTGCCTAAGAAGAGGAAGAATAGGGGTAGGCATAAGGGTGACAAGGGCAGGGAGGCGTATGTATATTGCGATAACTGCGGTAAACTGGTGCCTAGGTCTAAGGCCGTCAGGGTAACCGTACCATACTCACCTGTCCCAGCCGACCTGGCTAGGGAACTTGAGAAGCAGGGGGCTATAATACCTAGGTATTACGTTACGAAGACCTACTGCATAAACTGCGCAATATACCTGGGCATAATTAAGGTTAGGGCTGAGGAGGAGCGTAAGGTTAAGGCACCTATACTTAGGATCCAGCAGAGGAGCCAAATACAACTGGGGGCTGCGCAGAGGCCTGCACAAACGCAGACGCAGCCACCCACTACACCTCCCGCCCAGCCTCAGGGAGGGCAGGGAGCTACTAAATAACAATAATAATTTATAGCCTTTATTACAGGATCAACATCTAAGAGGGATGCATAACAATATTTAGTATTTAACCCACATTATATTAAGCCTACTCCTCCTCCCACTCTTCAAACTCCTCCTCAAACTCCTCCCACTCCTCCTCAGCCTCCTTTACACGAACCTTGCTCCTATCCTCCTTAACCTCCGCCTTCATAGGGCCTGCTGCTTTAAGCTTATTTAAGATTTACCACTATTTTTGGGTAATTAACCCATTTTCAGGCTTTAAGGCCTGGTCGAGCTCTATGAAAACCCTCCTCCTTACAGGCCCCTGAACTATGAGCGCCCTAGCTAGGCCGTTTGTCAAGTGTGGGGCTATGCCTAGTTTAAGCCATTCCAAGTCATCCCTATTCAACATCAGTAGCCTACCCATATTCAATACGTATGAGTCAGGGCCCCCTAATGCAATTATCGTCTGTATGTTTTGTAGAATTGCCCTATCTGCATCGTCTAGGTTTTGCGTTATTAAAATGACGCCTAGCCCACTCTTCCTAAGCCCCCTAATGTAGAGTTCGAGGAGCCTGCTGCCCATTACGTAGTACGCCTCATCGACGACCAATACGTTTGATAGGGGGCTCCTTCTAGGTGCGTAGAGCCTATATAGGTGCTCCATGATCATGAGCGTTGCGAAGGTGGTTAGGCCTGGATTACGTATTATGGGTTTGAGGTTGAATACAACCCCCTTCAATACTTCAGGCGGCTCAACATAACCCCTCCTGCCTAGGTTTAGGCCTATGAGCCTGTATATGTTCCTCAACTCCACGCTGAGCGTCAGTTTGGGGAGCCTTTCAAAAAGGTCCCTGAAACTGCCGCTGAGCTTAATCGCCTCGTCGACGTCTTCAAAGACTACCTCTGGTTCGGAGACCTTGAAGGAGTCTATTATGGCGTACGATATGGCTAGGGCCAGTTCATCCCTATCACCTAGGCTTAGGACGTCTAGGAAGTATTCATCAACGTTAACTACCCTGAGGCCAAGCCCACCATATTCACCGTGGGGGTCTATTACTATGGGCCTTAGGCCAAGCGCAATTAGCTTACTTAAAATACTCCTCATGGCCCATGACTTACCCATCCCAGTTGGACCAACTATAATCATGTGGCCTGAGGGTAGTGAATCCAGGTCCAGGTATACTTCATTGCCTAGCTCATCGAAGCCAAGTTTAACGACCCTACCACCCCCACCTATTGTAGATGCCTTAAAGGGCATGTATATTGCCAAGTCCCCCGAGAGGGCATCAACCATGAAGCCTTCAGGGGCCCAGTAGGCGTAGTCTGCGAGCCTTGATTGTGAGCAGTCGGCAAGCCCTGGCACATTCCTGGACTTAAGCAGTATCAGTATCCTCAATGGCGTTTCGCCGGACGATAATCTATCGATGACGTTCCTCCATTGAATAACCTTAACGTAGCCAACACCCCTCTCCTTAACAACTAGGCTCTCGGAGGCCTTATCATACTCCTTAGGGACCTGTATTGGTAATCTGCTCGACCCATTAATGACTATTGCGTATTCATTTACAGAGCCCTGGAATGCCTTGGCGAGTGAGTATAGGTCTGATGCGCTGTATTTACTAAACATGTGCCTATCCCTCACAGAAACATACCTATACCCCTCACCTGAGCAGACGACCCTTGGAGCCAGCAGGTAGTATATGGTTAACCCAGCTAACGCCGCCCCATAGGCTAAGCCAGGCAACCCATATATTGCAAGCAGTATCAATGAAGCCAACGCGGTGGGTATGGTAAACCTACCTAATCTACATGGCCTCTGCTTAACTAGGCTAGCCAACTCGCCCCCCTTTAGGCGCCTAAGTATGAAGTATTCCCCAAGCATCCTCTCCAGGCCCTCAAACGTTTGTAAAGCCTCTATGAAAGGCGGCTCATCTTTGGCCGTCAACCTGATAACTATGTCGCTGCCCTTCACGATGAACGTTACGTAGGCGTTGCTATATGTCGATAACCTAAGCGATATTTCATTGATTAGGCTTAGATACCTGTCCGGCTCTATATTTGCTAAACCGTATAGTGGGGTTGCCTTATAGAATATGTGCATTAAACCATTTAAAGGGTCATAGACGTAATTCTCCCTAACTATCAACGGAGGCTGTACTGGGTGGATTATTGATAAGATTTGCAGCATTATGTAGTCGCGGTAGGCCAGCAGTATGGCTAGGTCTATGAGCATCAGGTACCTGTACCTCACCGAGGCGGCCATTATTAGGGCTGTGGCCAGTATCAATAGCCTAGACGCCTTAATTAAGCTCATATTGACTTTGGCAGGAGCCTCCACTTAACCCCCTTAACCGAATATTCCTTGACACCACCCCTAATGTATCCTAAGGCCTCCTCCTTAGGTATCTTCAATTCCCTTGAAATTACCTCGACAACCTCCTCCTCATTGTAACTGCCGTTCAATACATACCTAATTAATTTATTCGTGTCCTCAGCCAATGCCGCGGCTATGAATGGGTTCCTACCCCTCTCGACAGCCACCCTGACTAGGTTTAATGAGTCCAGGGGCTTATACTGCGATAATGCCCCCATAATTCTATCTATGCACCATTGAGAATATTTGCCGCACCCCTTTGCAAACGAGTTAACCTCCCTCCTTACGTCAGGGACCTTAACGGAATACTTCTTAACGTTACTTATCCTGGAGGCCCCATGCTCCTCAAGGATCTTTAACCCCCTCTCAAATTCAAGGGCTAGCTTGGCCAGTTTGCGCCTGGCCGCCATATTGGCCACACTTAGATAGCCTGTACCTTAACCATGTTTTGAAGAATTCAGATAACCTTGGACTATACCTAGATATTTCCTCAGCAATATCATCCACCGTAACCTTCTCCAGAATCTTCGTGACCAACTCATCGTCCTCGCCGAATATTTCTAGGAAGTTTTCAAGGAGCTCTATGGCTATGTCGGTCTTACTCCTCCTCTGCCCATGTTGAACAGCCTTAACCCCCTCATCACCCATTTCCTCACTTAGAATCTTCTTAATCTTCTCAACATCCTTCATCTACCCACCACCCCGAGGTAGACCTTTACTTGGTTGGTTAGCTCCTTTGCAAATTCCTCAAGGGACCTCCTAAATATTGAAGCCTCCCTATACTTAACCGCCAATTCACCCTTAAGAGTCAGGGCCATGGCCACTGGGTCGAACCTTATGACATAGACCCCTCCCCTTATCGTATATCTCCCAGCCTCCTTAGGGTATCCGTCGAAGTATTCATGGTACTTGTTCACTATTACGTTAACCACGGAGTCCTCGTCAACAACCTTGCTCAACCACCTATACAGCTCATTCAACATTGGTGAATATACCTGACCTGGCTCTGTCACAACGTTAACTATGTCGCTGTAGTGTATCATTATAGGGTATAGTGGGCCTAGGAATGATGGGTTTGAGGGCATGTCTATGAGGAGTATTAACATGCCTAGCTTAGACAGGGTTGCGAGCATGTTAGTAATCCTGCTTGCCAATACCTCAATGGGTATGTTGAAGACAACCCTAGCAACCTTAATGCCCTTAACAAGGCCTGGCGGTATTATCTTAACGTTGGGCTCCTCCTTAGAGTCAACAATGGCTAATTCAGATCCATAAAGCATGTACTCTATGAAGCCCCCTGAGCCTTCACCATACTCAACCTTATGAAGCCTACTGACCGTAGTGTTACCGTCGAAGCCTAGGTCAAGTATAGCTATGGGTTCGTCTATTAGCGAAACTATGTTTGCAACAATTGTGCTTTTACCAGTACCACCCTTGGACCCACTCACGAAGGCTACAGGCACCGTTAGGGGCCTTAACGTGACCGCCACCACATATTGGTTGAGGCCTAGGCTAGTTTTCACCCCCAGTTAAGTAGGGCTATGTTTAACGGAATTATACCATACATGCCTCCCACTTAAGGAAACTGCTTAAAAGGCTCCGTTAAAGGCGGCCTTATGGCCATGCTCATTGTCCTGAAGTTCAGCCAATTGGAACTGGCGGATAAGCTCGTTAGCGAACTCAGGTCGAGGGGCCTTAAAGCCGCGCTGCTTGATGTTAGGGAGGGTGATAGGGCTAGGAGGGTTAAGGTTGTGTTGGATGAGGTGTCTAAGGCTAATGAGCCAGTAGTACTCATAGGTATTGGTGGTTCAGGGAGGACACTATTAACCATGCTTAGCCAGGTCAATTCACAGGCCGTTAAAGGCCTGGTGCTCATATCTGTGCCCAATGTAATAGACTATATTGATGAAATAGCCAGATTCCGTAAACCAACCCTACTCATATGGACTATACAGGACCCCCATGCGCCGGTTGAGGAGGCTGCATATGTTCAATCAGCCGTCAGGTATGCGTCACTTAAGGTGCTCAGGGGCAATTTAGGCGAGAGCCTGGGCGAGGCGGCATTAGCCATAGGTGAATGGGTTAATTCAATTAAACCTGACTGAGGCTTAATAGGGGGAGAAAGGTATTAAATACTCCACGAAACCACTAGCTGTGGCTGGGTTTAAGGGGTATGTGATAAGTAAGACGCTTATAACCGACCCACTTGGAGGTAGGTACATTAAAATAGACATAGTTGAGGAGCGCGAGAACCCGGGACTCATAGCTGCTGGCGATCAGGCCAACAGAGAGTTCGTAGAGATGATGCAGAACATATTCAGGTCAATACCAATGCTAAACCAGCTACTTGGAGGCAAAATACCGATACCTAGGATTTCACTATTGTTGACCGAGGATGAGGTTGAGGAATTTGGAGGTAGGCTCGACGTCGGCGACTACGTCTACGTCAGGATTCAGGGGGGTAAGGTTAGTATTGAGAAGGCTAGTGAGTAGTTGGATTAGTAAAGTTTAAAGAGGCCAAGTACCTATAGGCTGGATGGCCCAGAGCCAGCAACAGCAGGCAGCGCCCCAGAGGATTTCGCTGGGTAGGTGGGCCTTCAAGAAGTGGTTCCCTGTTAAGGCACCCATGGTGTTCGGCGGCCAGGTTATAGCCGAGGTTCCTGCGGAGGATCCAGGCAGGTTAATTGGTAGGAGTATAGAGGTTACGTTATATGACATAACCAGGGATTTAACCCACATAAACACTAAGCTCAAATTCAAGATAACCTCGGTGGACTCTTCATCAGCCTACACGATGTTCAACGGAATGGAGCTCACCAGGGATTACGTCAGGAACCTGATAAGGAGGGGTTCAAGTAGGATAATGGCTATTAAGGATGTGGCGACTAAGGATGGTGCAAGGCTTAGGTTCGAGGTACTTGCAATAACGACGTATAGGTGCAATAGGTCGCATAAACACGCCATAAGGAGGATAATATTCGATATTCTTGATAAGAGGGGGCCTGAATCAACCTTCGACGACTTAGTTAAGGCATCTGTAATGGGCCAGCTATCGCTCGAATTCTTCAACGAATGCAAGAAAATATACCCACTCAGGAAGGTTGAGGTCATGAAGATTAAGGTCCTTAAACCACCTGAGGCGGGTGGGGCTAAGCCCACTGAGGAGGTTAAGGTGGCTGAGGCGGCGGCCAATCAGCAGGCAGCCCAAGCCCAGCAATAGTTCAATTCGATGAAACGAACGCAATGGCGTAGGCCTAGCGCCATCTAAATCTATATATTAATATAGAGAAATAAATATAAGCCTGCATATTAAATATCAATATATGCCCTTAGCAGTAATTGCACTTGGAGGTAATGCCTTCGCCAGGGCTGGTAGGGTAGGTACCCCAGGTGAGCAAATTGAGGCTGTTAGGGAGGCTGCCAGGGATGTTGTTGACCTGGTTGAATATGGGCTTGATGTCGTGGTTACTCATGGTAATGGGCCCCAGGCAGGCCTATTGGCTGAGAGGGTTTCAGACTACTTAACCCTAGACATGATTGACGCAGCCACTGAGGGTTGGATGGGCTACCTGTTGGCCAATGCTATAATGAGTGAGCTTAGGGCTAGGGGCATTTCTAAGATCCCTGTGGCCATTGTAACGAGGGTTACCGTGGATGAGTATGATGAATCCTTCAAAAACCCCACGAAGTACATAGGCCCCATCTACAGTGAGGGGGAGGCTGAGAGGCTGGCTAAGGCCCATGGGTGGGTCTTTAAGGTGGATCCGAGGGGAGGGTTTAGGAGGGTTGTGGCATCCCCGGAGCCTAAAGGCATCGTGGAGATGGGCGTGATTAAGGCGTTGCTTAAGGAGGGTTACATACCCATAGCAGTAGGCGGTGGAGGCATCCCAGTGGTTGTTGATGGTGAGGTTAGGGGTGTTGAAGCCGTTGTTGACAAGGATTTGGCCAGCCAAGTATTGGCCAATGGCCTCGGCGCCGACTACTTAATAATCCTAACCGACGTAGATTACGTATATTTAAACTATGGGAAGCCAAACCAGAGGAGGCTAGTTAAATTAACCGTCGATGAGGCCGAGAGGCACTTAGCCGAGGGCCAATTCCCACCAGGGAGCATGGGCCCTAAGGTTGAGGCGGCGATCAGGTTCATTAGGAATGGCGGTAAGGCAGCCTACATAGGGCCCCTGGGTAGGGGCCTTGACGTATACAGGGGTTTAGTGGGCACGTTAATAACGCCCTAGTGGGCCCATTATGGTTAAATTGGCTGATTGTTTAAGGCGGCGGGTTTAAAGGTTGAGGAGCCTTGCTAAACCGTGGCTAATGCACATGAGGCAATGCTTAGGAGTGCCCTTGAAATCTTAAACTACGCTAAGGAGGAGTTCGATAAGGCTCTTAAAACCAGGGACATGTACCTGTACAGGAATGCCGCAGATAAGGCGTTCCTAGCCTTAATAATAGCGGTCAACGCATTCATATATTTTAAACTTGGAGTAGTGCCAAGCAACCATAGTGAACGTAGGAGGCTACTTAGGGAACTTGGTAGGGAGGATCTAAGGGCCCTATACAGCGACCTAATGAGGACGCTTCACGAAGAGGCCTTCTACGAAGGTGTCTATGAACCTGAGGAGGTTAAATATGCCATAGGTAAGGTTGAGGAGGTTATTAGGAGCCTAATGGGCTTAGGAGGCATTTAGGCAACTTTAACGATCCTCCACTCCTAGTTTAACAACCTTCTATAAGATATCCTTAGTGAGGATGCTACCCATTACTTATGCTGCTGTTTGAAGCGGCGTCAGCTAGGATGACCCCTCTTCACCGCTCAGTGAAGGGCGTGCACATCACTAATCGCTAACCTGCCTAAGGTTTATATAGTTTGCATTAATGAGCCCCTATGAGCATGGCGTTGACTATCACAAACTACATAGGTATTGCAGCCTTCTCAGCCTCAGGTTCATTAAAGGCTATTGAGAAGAACATGGATCTCCT
>CAYFHR010000002.1:0-34696 GCA_964343155.1 uncultured Thermoproteaceae archaeon
CCCGTGTCTGTGACTAGGACCATGTTCTCAACCCTCACACCCCCAAGGCCCCTTATGTATATGCCTGGCTCTATGGTAATGACGTTGCCTGGGGCCAATACGTCCTGGCTTGTTGGGCTCAGGTTAGGCCTTTCATGAACCTCCACGCCGACTCCATGGCCTAGGCTGTGTATGTAGTATTTGCCGAAGCCGTATTCCTCAATAACCCTACGTGAGGCTATATCGACGCTGCTTGCCTTAACCCCAGGTTTAACAGCCTTTAAAGCCTCCTTAGACGCCTCCACAACAGCATTTAAGGCGTCTTCAAGGACCTTATTAACAGGCCCTGTCCTCAGGGTCCTCGTCACGTCTGAGCAGTATAGGTTTACCCTGGAGCCTACGTCTAATACTACGTAGTCTCCAGGTTCAATAACCCTGTCACTGAAGGTGTGGTGTGGCTTGGCGCCATTGGGCCCTGAACCAACTATTGGCGTGAATGCTGCTTCATCAGCCCCCAACCTTATGAACTCCCCATATATGTGGGCTGCAATATCCCTCTCCCTAAGGCCGACAATATTCATTGAGTAAATGCCCTTAAGGACCCTTAGGGTTATGTCAATGGCCCTCCTAATGGCCTCCAACTCGCCACTAGTCTTAACAGCCCTCACCAATGCAATATCTTCAGATGCGTCGACAACCTCAAGCCCCTTTAAATACTGAGAGGGGGCGTCAACCAATACCTTCCCCTTAACGGTGCCTTTAATGAAATTCTCCAGCTCGCCAGGACCCCATATTACGTTGGGTACGTCTGTCTGTATCCTATAGCCTGAATATGGGATTACCTCAATGGCGTCTTCACTAAGGGCCTCCACTACACGGTGGTAGTCGAGGAGGGGTACTATGAGTTTCACAGAATCACCAGCCACTACCACTAATGGTGAATCTTCATAACCCGTGAGGTAGCCTATATTGCCCCTCTTCGTCAATGCGATGGCTGAGGCACCTTTATCCTCCATTAGTTTAACAAGCCTATTCAGCTTATTCCTGAAGTCTATAAGCATGCATAATCCGCGCCTATTGTGTTTTTAACCCTTAACCAATATTTCATATGCCTGCAGAGCCCTTAATAGCGTTTCAAGCTCCCTCCTCAACCTACTGTAAACCTCGTCGCTCAACTGCCCATTGGACCTAGCCTCATCAATCATCTTCAACGTCTCCTGGACAGCCTCCTGGGACATTGAGGATACGTCGAGGGACCTGATCCAATGGTTCACAATCCCGTTCTCCAGCTGGGATAGGCTATTCCTAAGCTCATCATATATTTTCTCAACCTCATCTAAAGCCGCATTTATCTCATTGGCCATTTTTGTGAATGCCTGCTCATCTATAAGCCCAATATCCCTCTTCACGTTAAGCTCCTCTAGGCGCCTCCTCAATTCATCTATACTTAATTTAAGTTGATTAATCCTAGCCTCTATTAGTGGGTATTCCGAGTCCCATTCCCTCTTAAGGCCATTGACGGACTCCCTGTAGGAGTTCCAGGATTCGTCAAGCCTCCTTAACCCATCATTGTAATACTTCAACCTCTCATTAACAACCCTTTGAATTTCCCTAATAATATTTATGTAGTTCTCCATTCAAATCACCCCAACCTACTTAACTCAGCCTTAATCTTCTCGTAAACCTCCCTACTAACCTTACCTGACTGATACAGCTCCTCCAGTTTAGCCAACGATAACTTGACCTTAGCGGCCTCTGTGGACTCTGAAATAACCCTCCTATAATGGGTAACTATACCCTCTTGAATGTTTCTGTAAAGCCCCTCAAGCTCGCTTAAGCTCTGGTTTATAGACGAGAGCCTCCTCTCAATCTCGCCCTTAGCCTTCTCGTAGGATTCCTGGTCAATCATATTGACCCTCCTCCTGTATTCAAGCTCCTTAAGCATCTCATTCAACATGTCTCTAACACCCCTGAGGGACGTGAAGTAGTACTCTATGAGTGGGGCGTTTGAGTCTAGGTCGCTTTTAGCGGTATTAACCCTGTTTTGATACTCATTCCAGACGTCGTTGAGTGCCTTAACTAAACCCTGCATGTGGTCTAGGATTGATTTAAGCTTACTAACTATGTCGTCCTCAACCTCAACTGCTGGCTTAGCCTCCTGTGCAACGACAGGCTTAACCTCGGCTGTAGCCTGAACCGCCTGGGTTTGTCCAGTTGGTGCTGCTTGGACAGTCTGGGTACGCTGCCTCCTAACATAACCTATGTATATTGGGCACGACATGTAGTCCGCTAGGCAATACCAGGCTGCCGGGTCAACACTGCGGTTAACGGCACTGCATACGTATCCTCCATCAGTCTTCCTTAGTAATGGACATACAGACCTCATATTACTTTAAGGTTGCCTATTCGAAATTTTTAAAAATTGTGTTGCGTTAATTGCTGATAAGGTTTATATTCGAAGAATAGCATATAGGGCTGCGGTGCCTTAAACGTGCAGGCGAGGATAATTGATGTTGTAGACAGGTGGATGAGGGATATAGGCCTCTTAAATATAGAAAAGGGCATGGACTACGCAATATATAAGGAGGGGAATAACGTAGTTTACGTTAAGGCCCTTTACATCGAAATACCGACCGAGAGCGATGTAGCCAAGGAAATAGCCCTAATGGCTAAGGACAGGGCTCTCTACAACAAATACTACATAGCTACAATGCCCGACATACTCAACTTCATAGATGGCTCAATAATACGTAAACTTGGCATAGGGGTCCTCGTGGTTGATGGGGATACTGTGAAGGAGGTCGTCAAAAGCATACCCATCGAGGTCCAAAGGATCCAGCAGGCAAGCCCAGAGGCGTTGAAGGGGCTTGAGCGTGAGCTTGAGGAGATTAAAAATAGGGTTAAGGTACTTGAGGATAAGGTTGAGAGGATAATGAGCATCATTGACGAGGTCCGTAGGGCCCAACAGGCCCAGGCAGCGGTTCAGAGGAGTGCTGAGCAGGCACCTACGCCAGGGCCCGTTACTGTTCCTGAGGGCGCGCCGAGCTTCCTCAGGGATAACCCGTGGTTAAGCATAATATCCTCAAGGAGGCAGGAGGGCTAACCCCCCTTCCCACTTTCAATAAGCCTAATAGACTTTATAGACAGGTTGACGGGTATGTTCGCTGGGGTATCTAACAGCACCAGCCTAACCGTGCCGTTCTTTTCATCAACAGCAACAACCCTAGCCCTAAACCCCCTGAAGGGCTCTGTTATTATCTCAACTATGTCGCCCTCCTTAACCTTAACCTCCCTCCTAATCATCCTTAATATCTCATCTATAGTGGCGACGACGCCCATCATAAGCCCCCTATACTGCTTGATGCCTGAGGCTAGGTCCGACGCAACGTATGGGTAAGGGGTCTCTAGGTAGACCTGCCCCTGAACCAGGTGTGGAACAACTATCGATGCCACATTGTAGTACTTCCTCTTATCGGGGCTCATTAACTCAACCCTACTCTTAATAATTACGGCCACGTTATATTCCTGACCTGCAACAACCCTAATGCCCACAAACCTACACTCCTCCCCAGCCTGGCTAGACATTACTTGGCCCAGTGGTTCAGGTAAATTAACCTTTCTCCCCCTTAACCATGCTCCTGAACCTTGAAGCGTCATCAAACATGTATACGTTGTTGAAGAACACGTAGACTAAACCACCATAACCCTCAACAATGCCTTTAAGCCTGGTTAAATCGCCGTCAGTATACTTATACCTGTAGTTGACTTCACCAGGCCCTATTCCGTGAAGCCTGAAGTAGAGTACGTCCCTAGCCACAATTGGGCTTCTTTTAAATGGGTCGACGACGTGTATTACGTCAACCCTATTGAAGATTACCCTAAGTGAATCGGCGTCATCATACGTATGCCCCCTGGGCTCCCAGGCAACGTAATAATCCTTGCCTTTAACCATGTTGAAGAAGTCTACGAATTGGCTAACGTCAATTATCCTTAGGCTTGGTGGGGTTTGGAATACGTAGACCTTGGGGTTCAGGACCTTTGTAACATTCCTAAACTCCTCCCACAACTCGGCATTCTCCCTAGTTGGCCTCAATAGGCCATACCCCTCAGCATTACTCAACTTAACCCTCCTCAACCTCCTCCAGGTTGGTGACGATGGTGAATGCGTCAACGCCTGAATAACCTTGACTGTGAATACGAATCCTTCAGGGGCCTCCGACTTAAGTTTACTTAACCTCTCCTGAGTTGGCATGTCGTAGAATGTTTCCTGCAGCTCTACAGCATCAACGCTTCTAAATAACTTAGACCTGCTGGCTGGAAATCCACAAACCCCAACCACTACGTTAGCCACCCTGAACCCCCTGGCTGGTCTCCTTACGCCTCCTCCATGTTGATGGGTAAACGCCCCTCGGCATAATGACCCTAGTCACCTTAGCAACAATGCCCCTATCCATCTTCAATATTTCGTCTGTTGATGCCTGGGCGTATGCCAATGCTATCAACTCGCCCTTAAGGGTCATTAAGGCTACCATAGAGTCCTTAACAATGCCCTCCTCCACCTTAGCCACACCTGGAGCCGCCAGTGAGGCCCCGTGGGCTATTGCATCCACGGCAGAATCCCTAACATATATCTTCGGTAGGTGGGCCACCATCTCTTCAACAGGCCTAATGACCCTCCTAAGCATTGCCTCATCACCATACTCAGACCACAATGTGTATGCCGCCCTAAGGGTCTCTAAATCAACTGCCTTATCCTCCGTGAAGCACCCAACCCTAACCCTCCTCAACTCCCTCATATTAGCCCCAACGCCCAGGACTTCGCCTATGTCGTAGCAGAGCTTCCTTATATATGTCCCAGACTCCACAACAGCCCTAAATAACGCATACCTGCCGTCTAGCTCCAGTAGGTCTAGGCTATAGACGTGTTTAACCCTAATCCTCCTCTTAACAGCACTCCTGAGGGGCGGCCTCTGATATATGGGCCCTGTAAACATTTTGAAAACTTCCCTAACCTTACCTTCCTCGACGGGGCCGTGGAAAACCATGACCCCAACATACTCCTTCTCAAGCCCCGCAATGCCCTGAAGAACCTTCGTAGAATTGCCGAGCGCTATTGGTAGGACTCCGGAGACTCCCGGATCTAGTGTGCCTGAGTGGCCAGCCTTATCTATGTTCAATATCTTCTTAACCCATGCAACAACCTCACTGCTGGTGGGCCCCCTAGGCTTATCTAATATTACGAAGCCGTAATTTATGTAATCCTTCATAGGCCTTGAGTAGGGGTTAACGCCGTAGGCTGGGTTAGACTCCTCATCAAGCTTAACAAGCACCTTCCTTGAACCACAGTTGGCTAACACTGGTGGTTAGGCGTGGTTTAAGGGAATTTAAACCTACCAACTTACCAACTAAATTAATATATTTTATTTATAGTGTTTTACTTTTGCCCAACCTTAACTGTAGGCACCATGAATAGTTTAGGTTGGACGCCCTTCTTCATAATGTCTGTTAGTCCTGCAGCCTCAATAGCCTTTAAGACATCCTCATCGCTAGCGCCCCTCTGTATTTCAACCCTGTATTCTGTTGGTTCAAGATGCTTAATATTAACCCTCCTCCTCTTAACCCCCGTTAGGGCCTTAGGGCCTGTCACTATGACGAACCTCTCATCCACGATATCAACCACTACGCACATTTTGCCAGCCTCCCTACCCATAAGCTTGACGCAAACCCTACCAATGTCAAATACCCTGGGCACATAGCCCTAGGTTAATTGGGCTTAAAACCTTTACCGCATATAGTCACTTAACCTCAAATTCAATAACCTCCCTACCACCAACCCTAAGGCCCATGGGGACCTTAACTACTACTAAGTCTCCAAGGACCTTAACCTCCCCCGCCAACTGGACTTTAATAACCCTGCCTGGTAGGCTCCAGGTGAATTCGTAGGGGTATTCTGCAACCTCCTCGCTATATATGTCCTCATAGACATTGATACCCCTCCTTAAACGCCCCTTAAACCTTATTATGAAGGTTATGTAGGGGTTCTCTATTGTCATTAATCCAATATCCACGTAAACAACCCTTGCGCTAACCCTCTCACCATTAATCCTAATAACCTCCTCGTCGAGGAAGCCCTGCATATTAGCCCTAATGGCCTCCAACTCGCGCCTAAGCTCATCACCGCTTAGGTTTGCGTAATATGCCTTAGGGTCCCTGTAGTAAAACACCATATATTGGTTAACGAGGCCAGCCTGATCCATGTTGAAGAATGCCCTGGCAAAGATTGGCTTAACCTCCTCAGACACGTTTAATGGGATTGGCAGTATTTTAAAGCCTTGGCCGGGGCTAAGCTTTTATATTATGGCTATTGGAAGTTGGCTGTGCCTAAGTCTGTGTTCGGCGATTTGAAATACGTGGAGGTTAAGTTCAGCTGCATGGCATGTGGCCAATGTTGCATAGGTACAGAGATGGAACTCCTCCCCGAGGATATTGATAGGCTTGAAGCCCTTGGATATAGGCTTGAGGACTTCGCCGTAAGGGGGCGGGATGGGGTTTGGAGGCTTAGGAACATTAATGGGCACTGCGTATTCTACGATGAGGAGTCTAAGAAGTGTAAAATATATGAATATAGGCCCATTGGCTGTAGGCTGTACCCACTCATATATGATGGGTCTAGGGTCACTGTGGATAAGCAATGCCCAGCCTGGCACACGGTGCCTAGGAGTGAGGTTGCCAGGCTAGCTCCAATAGTCGTCGAATTCGTCAAGAGGGTTAGGTTAACAGACGATTATGTTAGGGTTAGGTTGTCTTTCAAGGTGGCTAAACCACCCTAATCAACATAACCCCTCCCCCTCCTAAGAGACCTAATCAACAATTCGCCACTCCTAGACAACCTGTAGTACACGTGGTGCTTCCTAACCTCGCTACTTAGCTTAAACCTGGCTACACTCCTCTTAAGCGTCTTCCCACCCTTAACCCTCTCAACAAGGCCCATCCTCTCAAGCTTATCTAATATTTCCAAGACCTCCTGTAATGGTATGCCTGTGTTCAACGCTATTGACTTGCCGTAATCCACGTTAGCCCTCTTCAAATGCATCAGCACCGATATCTCCTTATCGCTTAGGTTCATTACACTAAAGCCCTATTAATGGTTTATAACCCATACTTAGTCAATAAGTTATCTTCCTAACGTTTATCGATGATCCGCCCCCTGAAACTTCAAGGAGGCTAAGCTGTGGGGGATTAAGAATACTCCTTAATGCGCCTATAAACCTCCTGAGGCCATGGCTTGGGTTGAGGATGGGGGCCTTGTACTGCGCCCCAGCCGCATACGGATGCCCACCGCCACCCAATGCTGTGGCAATCTTCGTGCAGTCAAACCCCTTATTGACATCTGCGCCGCAGTAGTATCTATATGTCCTGTAGCCCAGCTTGACGAGGATGTTGACCATTGATGCGCCCCTCTTCTGAAGCTCTATCGTCAACTGCCTGTATGAAATCCCCCTTACCCTATCCCTGAAGTACACGTTAACCACATTGTCTATGGGGATTAGGTCGGCTATCTTAAGCATGAGCTCCCTGGCCCTGTAACCCCTCTCAACTATCAGCTTAACCCACTCCTCATTCAAAGCCTCGAAGCCCCTTAATGAAAGCTCCCTAGCCAGCTTAACCTTCTCACCGTAGCTCGAAAACCTAGCCGCCATATCCAGCTCCTCAGCCTCCTTAGAAACTATGTTTGCCGTATCAGTCTCTATAGCCGCCTTAACCAACGCCTGGGCTATGGGGTTGTTTGAAAGGTTTAGCGCGGTTAATGCGAGGTATGCTGAACAGGGTGCGTTGGGGTCATAATACTCATGCCTTGCACATGGCCTATTAGTCCTATGGTGATCAGCCCTAATAACCACCCTGCCTGGGCAGGGGAGGTCGGCTACGAAGTCCCATTTAGGCATCCTGTACAGCCTACTGCCCTGAACCTTACCAGCCGGCGCAAATACAACAACACCCTTTGGGAACCTCATTAGGAACAGTGATGCGCTCACTAAACCGTCTGCATCACCGATGTCGCAGAGGGCTAGTGGCCTTTTAAGGAGCTTAGCACCTATTATTGAGGCTAAGGCCCTCAGGTCGTTCAAATCCACGGGAAGGCCATTTACGTGGAGTTATTAAACCTATCCCGGCAGATGCTTACCGTGGCGCAGCGTTTAAAAGGAGCGTGAAGTAATGCGGTTAGCGGCCGTAGTCTAGCCTGGTTCAGGATAGTGGGCCGGGGCCCACATCCTTTTTCCCACACACCTAATCACCCCGCCTTACCAGCCCTCCCAAGCATCTCATGGGCCTTACCCAGCTCCCTCCTGAACTGGGCTATCAACAGGTTTAACTCGCCAGCCAATACCGCTGCGGCAACAATCTCGGCAAACTTCAAGGCATTGGCGCCCGGTGGGCTACCGCCGCCCTGGACTCCAAGTATCTGCAGTGCCTCCCTCTGGGTCGGTAGCCCTGTACCTCCACCAACAGTACCTACCTCAAGGCTCGGCAGCGTGACCGATATGTATAGGTCGCCGTTTTCATTAACCTCAGCCCACGTTAAACCCATGCTTGATTCAACGACCTGCGCGAGGTCCTGGCCTGTGGCTATGAATATTGCAGCTATTATGTTTGCGAAGTGTGCGTTGAAGCCATATGAGTGGGCGTAGGCTGAGCCTAGGAGGTTCTTCCTATTGTTAACCTCAACAACATCCTCAGGAAGTATCCCAAACCTCTCCTTGAGGTAGCTCCTTGATATTACAGCCTCGCTTACAACAGTCTTACCCCTACCTAGCAGGAAGTTGACGGCGTTGGGCTTCTTATCAACACACATGTTGCCGCTGACGGTGACAAGCCTAGCCTTAGGGTAATTCTCCTCAATCCACTTGGCAACCCTCTCGGAGGCTATTGTGACCATGTTCATTCCCATGGCATCGCCGGTCTGGAAGACGAACCTAAGCCACACATTATTCCCCGCAATGAATGGTTGAACCTCCCTAAGCCTAAGATGCCTACTACCCGACTCGGCAATAGGCTTAATATTGTTTAAATTCGAATTAACCCAATTCACAAACTCCACAGCATCAACGGCGCTCGGCAGTTTGAATAATGGGGCCCTAGCCATACCATCCTTAATAACAATACTCCTGGCACCCCCATTCTCAGTAACCACCTTAGCCCCCCTATTAACCGAAGCCACAAGGGCACCCTCAGTGGTTGCCAGCGGTATGTAGTATAGGCCATTTGCATAACTGCCCTTAACCAGGAGGGGGCCCGCAATACCTAGGGGTATTTGGACTGCACCTATTGTATTTTCAGTATTCCTCCTGTAAACCTGGTTGAAGTCTATTATCGTTGAGCCTATTGCATCAAGCCTGACGCCAAGCCTCCTCTCAAGAAACATCCTCCTAACCCTAGTGGCCATATTTGGATCTTTAAGGACTTCGTCAAGCTCATGCATCTTAACCCTACCCTCCTCAAGCATTTTCACCGCATCCTCCAGGGACATAGGATTAAACCGCATTAGGCTTTTAAAATTAACCCAAAGCCACATGGCTTATCCAGGGGAATTGTTAAAATTAACCAGCCTTAGGGTGTGCTATGGTTGTCAAAGTAATGATAGTCGGCTTTGGCGTCGTTGGGCAGGGCTTCTTCGAACTATTCAACAGGGTTAAGGATGAGCTGGGGCTATCTGACGTTAAGATTAGCGAAATAGTAGACATAAGGTATGGGCACATAGTTAATCCAAGCCCCAGGATTATTGATGAGGTTAAGGCGGGCTTTAGGGGTAGGGCAATTAGCCAGGATGATGTCCCAAGGATCATTGAAGGGAGCGATGCAGATATAGTTGGTGAATTCACATGGGTTAACGTTAAGGCTAGGGGTGAGCCAGCATTCACATACATTTCAACCGCCCTTAAAAGCGGAAAGCATGTTATAACAACTAATAAGGGCCCCATAGCGTTCCACTACGATGAATTGATGGAGATGAGTAAGAGGTATGGTAGGCTTATTAGGTTTAAAGGGACTGTAATGTCTGGGACGCCTTCATTTAACCTGCTTAACATACTCCCAGGGGCCCACGTCGAATACTTCATGGGTATTCTAAACGGCACCACAAACTTCATATTAAGCAAAATGTATGAGGGCCTGAGCTTCGAGGAGGCCTTAAGGCTCGCGCAACAGTTAGGCTACGCTGAGGCGGATCCATCACTGGATATTGATGGTATAGACGCCGCGTTGAAGACCATAATACTGTCCAGGGTCATTGGGTGGAGGCATACCTTAGAATCCATGGAGGTTAGGGGGATTAGGGGCATAGACATTAGGGAGCATGGTGATAGGGTTGTTAAGCTAATAGCGTATGCAGATAGGGATAAGGCCTATGTTAAGCCAATACCACTCAACAGGAACGACACCTTAGCCAACGTATCAGGGAACCTGAATGCGCTGAGGTTTAAGCTAGACACCTTAGGTGAATTAACGGTCATTGGGCCTGGCGCTGGGCGCATTGAGACGGCGCAGGCCGTTTTAACAGACCTAGTGGACATTGTTAACGCTATGAAGTGCCGTTAAACCCGGTTAACTGTAGGAGGCTGGATTAAAGTTAAAACTGTGAAGGGGCAAATCCCTAGAATATGTATGCTGGTTAGCCTAAGCATAGAGACTGAGGGTATTTCGGCATCAATAAGTATGCTGCCCATAACCCTCATAACCGGCCCACCAGGCTCTGGTAAAAGCAGGCTCCTATCAGCCATAGCCTCAATATTATCAAGCATTGAGTCGGATATAAGGCCCCTGGGCTTTGTGGGCAGGGTTAAAATGGTTATAGAGGCTAAGCCGCCTGATGAACTTGCAGGGAGGTTCAACGAACTCAACATTGGTCCTCTAGGTAATAGGTTTGAATACATATTTGAGGTTGATTCAGGCCACATAACACACGTCATTAAGTCCAATGAAGCCACATTAATGGTTGTTAGGGGGGATGGTGAACATGGGCAATTGGCGCAGCCAATAACGCTGAACGTGTCGAATCCCTGGAAGATATTAAGCATCGATATTGTTAAGCCGAGGGATGATGCAGAGGTCCTATTGGGGAGGAGTGGTGAAGTTTCTGAAGCCTTAATGAGGCTGGTAGGCTTCATTAGGGGCAGTTTAGGTATCGGTAAAGTTTACGTCATGGGCCCATACTTCAGCTTCGAGCCATTTGAAAAAGGCCTAGGGCCAATAGCGGGTGTGGGGAGGTTTGGCGAAGGCACGGTAGGCGCCCTGGCTGAAGCCTTCACAGACCCAGGTAAGGTTAACCAGGTTAATGTGCTTAGAAAGGCCCTGGCTAAGCTAGGTATTAGGGGGTTTAAGGTAGGGCCCCTGGGTGGCGCCCTCAGGCTAGTCTACAGGGATGCCAGGGGGTGGAGGGTGCTTGAAAGGCCCCCATGCCACCTATCAACCATACTTGCTGTGGCGGCGCAGCTAATGTACATGAATAGGGGCGACGTCCTAGTGGTTGAGAACCTGGACTACTGTATGAGGAGGGAGTCCTGGGACGTGTTGGTTAATGTACTTCAAGGCCTCTCAAAGGATAAGTATATAATTGCGGAGGTGCACAACGACGAGTTGATTAAAGGTGTACCGACAGGCAACGTCTTCTCTATACTAACCCTCTGAATCTAAATCAACGCCACTGATGTTGTTAAGCCACGTGAATTGGGATAGGTCTATGTTTGAGCCGTATTTAAGTAGGTTGACGACATTCATCAATATTAGGCCAGCTATAATGTGCTTACACAACCTCCCCCCAATCATATTGCCCTCGCATGTGCATTTAGCACCGTACCTACCCACATTGGTGTAGTAATACTGCCCCTTCCTCGTGTCTGACGAGAACCTAAGCCTAATGCCCACAATTGACTTACCGTCATCAACTATACTTATTATATCAGCCCTAGTTGGCCTATTAACAACATCCTCCAGGTTAAGTTCCCTAGCCTTAACATTGTTTGATAACCAGAAGTATATGTCTATTAGCTTGTTTAAACTGACGTTAAGCCTCCTGGCTAGGTCCTCTAGAAACTGCCTAATGCTATAACTATACGACTCCGCAACATCCCTAGCCATACAGTTCACTTAAACTTATTGACGGGCCTATTAACGCTTTCCCGCTCCCTCATAACCATAGCCTTCAATGACCCATGCAGATACCTTACATAAAGCCTCCTGGCCACAAAACCCTCAATATTGTCTACTAGGCCTGCTGAATCAATTTCATCTAAAAGCTCCTCAAGGGGAACCTCAACATATATCATACATCTACTACACCCAACCATGAAGGACGATCCGTTGAAATACATTTTAAGCATCGAACCGCAGTATGGGCATTTGTACCTTGCCACGCGGCTTAGGCCTTAGACATATTTAAAACCCTTTTAATTAAAAGGGGGCGTAGTAGGGGTTGGGAAAACACAATATTGTTTTAAATTAATGCCCAGCCTATTGGTGAATTCTAAACCTTAATGCGATGGAGGCACGCCATACCATGGACTCCAGCGTGCAAACGCATGCACATGCTCGAAGGCTGCGCTAATACCTATTACATATGCCAACAGGCCGCCTATTATAAGTAGAATCATTATGATGTAGCCCACATATCTATTACCCCTACCTAGGTTGAATGTATATGCGAATGGGGCAAGTATGGCTGCTAAACCTATTGTAATATACATCGCAGCTGCTAAACCTGGCTCAGTAGTCATGTGGTTAACCGCTATATCAACGCCATAGACTACAGGTATTATACCTAGGAATAACATGGGTAAGCCGACGTATTTTGTCTGGCCGAGGTAGAGTGAGATACCCACTACGAGGGCTGCTATACCGAATAGTGCATAGGGGTCTGTTAAAACGAGGTTGTAGGAGCTTGGAAGTGGCCATACTGCAGTACCCCAAATACCCATGGCTAATGCATATATACCAACTATTATGTAGAAGTAGGCCAGGCCCCTGAGCGAGATGGGCTCATACCTGACGCCCGCAGTTAAATAAACTAGGTATGCTGATGATAACACAGTTGCGCCAAGTATCATTAACCATATGTCTAGTGGATCTACGAAGAGAGGCATATTGGTCATTGCACTTCTCCTACTGAAAACTAAATCTCTTTCCAATATCTTAAATCCACATTAATCTAACATGCTCAAGTTTTAAAAGCCATTAAGGCTTAATGTAGTATCTGACCTTCCTCCTACCATTAACGCCCTCAACCACCTTAACAACACCCTTAGCAGCCAGCGAGTTTAAGGCCTTGTAAACCCCCATTAGCGTCCCTGATCCAACAAGCTTCCACACCTCGTAGGCAGTCATAGGTCTACCCTTCGGCATTGCATTAACTATAATCCTCTGCAGCCTACCCTCACCTTTAATCTGCCCTATGTTGATCCTTATCTTAGAGTACCCTGATATTACAGCAACCCCCTCATTTACTGTACCTTTCAGCGCAACATATGGTGATGCCGATATTGGCTTAGCCCAAATCCTCCTCCTAGCTAATTCAACAACCGCGTTTAATGCATCATCAGGTTTAACGTGGATTAGCCTCACTCCAAGGTTCTTCAACGAGTCCTGTAGATTAGAGTCAATTTCACCCAGTAGCGATGCCGTGATTTTAGGCATGTTTGGTAATAGTCCTAGGTCTTCAAGCTCCATAAACCCTTTAATCAATGATAAGATTAATGAACCCCTCTCAACAGGTATTGCGACGGCAGTTAACCTATCCCTCAGCTGTATTGCAAGTTCATACGCTATCGTCTTATACCCCTCCATTAGTAGTGGATTGAAGTAGCTTACCATTGATTTTAATGAACATCCAACACATATGTTGGCGCCCATTTTAACGAGTGAGATTACGTCCCTTGGATCTGCATCATCCCCAATAGACACATTAACCTTAATGCCTGCTGAAGATAGGTAAAGTGCCAGGGACCTTGTTAAGTCCTCCTCAAAAGCCAATTCGGCAAACTCCATATCAGCCGTGCTTGCCAATACTGCAGAACCTCTATCGTAATGTGTGCCCGTTGGGTTGCTGCCCTCGTATTTAACATATATGCCATTGACCTTAATAACCCTTGTGAAGCCTTCACCGAGGCTGACGAGCCTCTTAGGCCTAGGTAAGGCATCGATGAACTTCCATATCCCTGGCAACTCCCTAAGTTTAAACTGCCTTACGTTAAGTTTAAGCATTAGGGGTATTCTACACCTTGGGCATAGCCCAGGCTCACTGGACTTAAATCCACATACTAAGCACTCATATTCCACGGTAGGTAAAGCTCCTTCATGCTTAAATACATTAATGCTAATACCTATGTTCAATAACCCTTAGGCCGCTCTCATAGAGGACATCAAGTACGTCGTCAAAGTACCTGGCGCTGGATGACTGGTAAACCGCATCAATACTCATTGATGATAAGTCGACTAGGGCATACATTACCCTTTCAAGGCTTGCAAGCCTGTCCTTAAACGATAGCAGGAATTCTATAATATCATCCCTGAAGCTTGCATTAACCGTAATGAGGGCTCTAGGCCCTAGGCGCCTCCTAATCAGCTTAATGAAGTGGGGGGTCCATGGGCATAGGTAGACCATCAGCCCCCTTGCACTGCCTGTAAACATTGCATTAACCCCACAGTATAGTGACCTATCAAACCTATACCTTCCGTAAAGCATCAATGCCTGCCTAATCACCCTAGCCCGCGTGTCCTTAACCCTGCGTAGATGGGCCTTAGCCTCATTAACGTTAACCAGCGGATTGGCGACAATACCCTCGCTGGTTATTGTGTAGAGTGGTTTAAGTAGGCCCTTGGACAAGGCTTCGTTAACAGTTACCCCGTAGAATGCCTTGAGGTACCTGTCGATTGGTTTAATGCCCCTTAGCAATGATTCGAGTACAACCATGTATTGGACGTTTTGGGAATTTGAATATATCAGGGAGCCCACGTCAATGGGGCTTGGAGGCTCCACGGAATTCAACATGCCTGCCAGGTATTCCGGTATTACCAATGTGGACTCATCAATGTGCATCAATAGGCCGCACCTGATATATTCATTGATGGATATTTGGTAGCCTGCCAACTCCATCATTGCCCTAATCCTGGCTTCACTCTCAGCACCACCTACATAGTACCATATCACTGCAAGGGGCTTAACCATATCTAGGCTACAGCCCCTTAACCCTATGAGGCCTTTAACATGCCTCTCAAGTTTATCAGCCGTGCTCCTCCTCACCTTAGCCTTATCATCAGTGTTTAGCCTAAATACCCTCAATGCCTCATTCATGAGTTCCCCAGCCCTACTGGGATACCTTACATTGAAATCGGCAGCCAACGCATTTATGCTGCTGGCTAAGCTGCCCTGGTATAGGGCCTCCAACGCCTCAACATCCTCAACACCCATTAAACCCACCTCTAAGCATTTTAATAATCCCTAAATGCACTGGACTTGTGGCTAAAAAATATTAAGCCTACCCTCCCCCAGCCCTATGAAGCTTGACGTCACCTTAACCTTCGCAGCCGTCGTGGTGATATCGGCTGCTGTGATATTTAGCCTATTCGTCCATGCGTTTAAACCGTCTGTTGGCACTGAATTTACGCCAACGTGCAAGGTCCTCAACGAACACATACCCTACCTTGAATCCGACGCGATGCAGTATGGTTTACTATACGGCAATTTCACGGCACCAATCTGGCTAATATACTACGTCTCCCCATATGACGACGCCAACTATACCTTAGCTAACGTATTTAACCAGACGCTCCTGAATATGGTTTATTCAGGTAAAGTCGCCTTATTCATAATGCCTAATTTATTCACATCGAAGCCTAGTGGGATAAATGTGACTGACCGCTTCTTACCGCTGTTAATGTGTTCGTACAGGTTTAATTCAACTGCCGCCCTTGAGTTCCTTAAATGGTTCTCGCTGCAGGTCCGTGAAAACGCTACATTAGCCTCAAACATAACTACTGGTGAAATGTTAAGCGTATTAAGGAGCCTTGGCGTTAACGTAAACTATACTGAATGCTTCAGGCTATTTAACGAATCTGCCTCAAACTATGAACTAGCCCTGTTGAATACCTTGGCGTGGGCCTATGGTGAATTGGGTTATGCACCCAGCCTAAACATGGTTGTCCCCCCAAACGACCTCGTAGTCGTCGGTATAAACACTAGGGCTGGGTTGGCTGTCGTCGATGAGAATATTGCAGGCTACACGCCACCAATGGTGCTTCTGGCCGAGAACCTCATGGCGTATAACAATACTCTAATAGACCAGTATTGTAGGCCTTAGGTATTTTTAAGTATCCTAGCCCAGCTGAGCTTCTTAGGCACAAGCGCCTCAGGGAGCTCAACACCCACGAGCTCGATGTTTACTGTGTCTTGGAACCACGGTGTTGACCTCCCAAAGGCCCTGGGCATATAGTTCCTAATCTTCATGCCTTTACTGGCCGACGCATGGACTATGACCACGTTGTCTACGTTAAGCCCCCTGTAGTTTGCATTATTCTTCAAATTCTCCAAAACCTCAAGGTAAGCCTTAGCAACCTTAACAGGCCACTTGGCTACAGGCCAACCCTCCCAGGGCGTATTGTGGTGGGCTTGCTTTTTAATGAACCTCTTCACGGGTACTGGAGCCTTGAGGTTAGCTACATCGTTTAGGTACGACTCTGCCTGACTTATTGTGAGGAACTTTATAGCCCTAGCAACCTCAATAGCCTTCTTCCAGCTAATCCTGTATTCGAAGCCCCTAGCCTTAACAATCTGGTCCTCTGTGACCTTGACGCTGTACTTCCTCTCCACAAGCCTCATAATATCCTCATCAGACACGGACCAATGCCTCATTAAGGGCCTTAAACTGGGCCTTATTTAAGCGTTTCCTGAAGGTTAAGGACTATGGCCAGGGCCCTACTCCCCTGAGGTAAGTTTAACGGCTATAGGGGGCCCCATGGTTAATTTAACCTGGACCTCAGCCAACTTATCCCACCCATACTTCCTCACAACCTCCTCAATTATGGCCATTGCATTCTCCGCAATTTTGGCGGGCTCCATGTCCTCATCACCGACCTTAACCATTATCTGGGGCTGGTCCCTCAACCTAACCCTCACACTCCTCCTATACCTCTCCACCAATGTTTTCAAATCTGCATTGGGCTGTATTACATCGGGCATTTTTCCCCTTGGCCCAAGTATCTGCCCCATCTGCCTACCTATCTGCACCATTAGGTCTGGCGTGGCTAGGAAGAAGTCGTACTGCTGGGCTAGCTTACGTATCGACTTCTTATCAGTGTACTTCCCTAAGTCATCCTTAGTCAACACTAGGTCTACTCCAGCCTCCTTAGCCGCTGTTATCGCCGCGCCACTGGCTATAACGCATATCTTAGCCTTCTTGCTAAGGGGATTTGGCAGGGGTACCGTTATGTTTATCCTGTTTTCAGGCTTCTTAACGTCAACATCCCTAAGCTTAATTATCAAGTCGACAGACTGCGTGAACCTCCTCTTCTTCGAAACCTTAAGGGCCTCATTAATGGCCTCCTCAATGGACCTCAATTGAATGCTCATACACCCCCATTGCCCATTACTATTTATAAGCATTATGGAAATAGCTTATTAAGCTTCAGGCAGTATCGAAGCAATGCGCAGGGGCTCATTAAGATGGGTTGCCGTAGCCTATGTATTGTCATTCCTAATCTTAGCCATAGCAGACTTCACAGGATATTACCTCGCTGAAATGGGCTACTTAACGGTTCCCTCAAGCATCATTAATAGCCTTAGGAAAATTGCAGGCAATCCATCCATCTTAACAATATTCATACACAATGCATTGCTAGACGTTTTAATGAACATACCCGCGGTGGGTGTGGTGGCTTATGCGTTTGTCCTAGGTGAAACTGGCCTAGTGTTGGGCTACATAGCCTACGCATACATTAAGGAGCTGGGCCTATTAGCGCCGATTATTGGCTTCATTACAACGGCCCTGATGCCCCATGGCCTCGTTGAATTATTCGCATACTCATTGTCGGCCTACAATTCTGTGTCGTTAATCGTATCGGCCATTAGGGTGCGTAGGCTGGAAAGGGCATTGATGCTATGGGCCTTATTATTGCTGGCATCACTGGGCATACTTTACGTGGCTGCCGTCATAGAGTACCTCGAACTTAAATTGCTGGCCCCAGTGATATCCCATGGTATTACTTCAATTTAAGGCAGTACACGTAGCCTATAGGCGCGCTAGGATTGTTTACCTAGCCTTATCGATAGCATTATGCGTAATCTCCACGCTCTCATCATATTCTCTAGGTACCTTAAACATCGCCCAGGCAGGCGGCGTCTACGTGGCTTCCGCAAGCTACGGCGTATTGAATGTGGGTAACGTAACACTATCTTACATTAGGCTTAATGTGAATTACGCAGCCAAGATACTAGGCTTAAACCCCGCTAAGCTAAACAACACGTGCGTAATACCTCCTAATCTAGCTAACGTTAATTTGACGGCATTAAAGATGTGTAATAGGACTATTGAGTCAAGTGTCCTGCCCCCAGGCCTAGTGGTCGCCATCGGCAACGTGAACAATACTGGTGCGGTGATAATAGAGCCTATGGATCCGTTAAACTACTCGGCCTATGTGGCCTTAAGTAGCGTGAGGGGCCTTATAGCCAATGCGTACATTTCATCAATAGCCCTATCGCTAATATCCACCATATCGGCATCCATAGGCCTCATAGGTTATGTTAAGGATTCATTTAGGAGGCTTTCAGTAATATTAAATGATGCCGATGCATTGAAGTATAGCTTAATATACCTATTAGCTGTGGCTTCTACACCATTTGCATCTGCGGCGCTCCTCCTAAACATTATCAGGGGCATTAAGCTGAACCTAGGCTACGTACTAGTGCTTAGGGCTAGTGTAAGCCCTGCAGCCTTTGCGATCCCCCTAGCCTTAATCGACTCCGTAATAGCCCTGATGGTAGTTTACGTATGGTTAACCTGCTAGTTCGATTAGTTGCCGTGGGCATTAAGAGGAGCATCCTACATATTGTATCTTTATCACTACTCATGGGTGTATTAGCCTATGGCCTATCACTGGCATACTCAGCATATTTGACCTTTACCGTACTTTCAAAGCCTCCCTTTGGAATGGATGCAGTAGCCTCTGCACATGCTCTAATGCCATTCACCGGGTGGGTTCCCTTAAGCGTGAACTATGCCTTAAGGAATCTTAGCGTGCCGTCAATCCCCATTGTAGAGGTGCCTGTGTTGGTTGATTGGAAGTACCTGGTGTTGGCTGTTGGGTTACCCAACGTAACCATGGGTATGTGTACGGCAGGCGGCATTATAGGCATTAGGCCTGGCATACACTTCATATCAAGCATCAGGAATCACGTCGAGCTGCCAGTCCTAGTGAATGTAAAGGGGGATTACCCATACTTAATATGTAACATTGGGCAGGTTGAACCATTATCAAACCAGGTCCCTGGCTCAGTATCCATGATACTTATACCGGGCAGGTATTGGCGTGAGGTTAAGAGGCTCTTAACCAGGGGGTTTAACATAACCGTGTACAATACCCTTAACGAATCGGTAAACCTATACTACAGCTACGTTGGGTTAAATGGACTATACCTGGCATCACGCCTTAAACCAGGCCTTAATGAGGTTAACCTGCCTTTAAACGAATACGTGCTCTACGCCGAATTAAACGGCTCACTAGTACCCCTAGGCATTGTTCCCCAGGAATTAAACTTCACGATTAGGCCCATGGGGAGGGGTGAAGCCTTCATCAAGGGGCCTTACTGTGCCTTAGGTATAGCATTGGCTAAGGGGTCTATACTGATAGTCAATGGCACAGGGGGAGTATACTACTATTGGGATACGCCAACTAAACTCAACCTAACGCTACCATGCGGCAGGTACAGTATAATATCCTATAGTGGTGGTGAGGTTGCATTAGTGGGCATAAACCTTAATTCAACTAAATCAATCATACTCAACTACACGGGCTACTCCCCGTCATTGGCCGGTTCAGAGGGGGCTATATCAAGCGTATATTTGGGTAGTTACAGTGGGTTAAAGTTCATTGAGGTAGGCTACATAAGCCTCCTACTATTCACGGTGGGTATCGTTACAATGGGTATCATAGGCTTCATATACGTTTTATCATCCTTAAGGTGGGTTGAGGGGGATTACGTAGTTAAGGTGGCCTACCTAGGTGGGCCTGCTAAGGCATTTAGGATTCACTTAACATACGCCGCATTAGAGTCCGCCATGGTGTACGTAATCTCGTCGGCAGTATCCAACCTAATGTACTCTAATCTATATGTAATATTCATTGTGAGGCAGCCGTCGCCTGCTTATGTTTTAAACATAATGAACGCCCTAATGGTGCTGGTACAGGCAATCCTACTTCTAGCCCCAGTTAAAGCTAAGGTATATTAAGGGTACATATAGGCTGTTTAACACTTAGTGAGGCTGCTGATCTCAACACCATCGACGGAGTCCCATGTAGACTTCCTAAACCTAGCCATACCGGCCATGCTTAAGCAGGGGCGCTTCACAAACATAGCGTTACCCATACCTAGAGAACTCATACCTGTAGTCGTCAAGTTATCAATATCCTCAGGCAAGGGCCCAACGGTCGAATTCCTCAGGGGTAGTTTAGGCAATGCATGGCTGGTGACCCACGAGCCCTTAGTGAGCCTGATAATTAGGCTTTACCAGGAGTATCCGTGGGTTAACGTGGTTTCAAGCAGCCCCAGTCTAAATGAGCAGAGGAAGTTGAGCAGGATTGCAGTCGAGATGGTTGCACTGACGGCGAGGTCTGCAATATCTAGGCCTGAAAACGTTAAGGATAGGTGGATTAGGCTTCATGAAGAGGCTAAGGCAATACTAGATAAGAAGGTTAAAATGCCTGAAAACACATTAATAGTATCCATAGGCTACGTGCATTACTTAAGGTTCAGGAAGTATGTAGACGACGTAGTAATGATAGGGGAGTTGAAGCCAACGCCAACAGAGTTATTCTACCTATATAGGGGTGGTTACGACGAGTTATTCATGGAGATAGTCAACTGGGTTGTTAAGTACCTGGGCGACATAGTTCCATCCTCAAGGAATCTAACAGCCGCTTACAGGGCTATTTTAAATGATTCAAACTACCTGAGGTTCATGTATAAGGTCCTATCTGCAATGAATATAGAATAAATAGGCTTTACCTTAAAGTAAGGATAATCCTTATAAAGCTCCAGGATTAGGCCGAATTATGGATAGGCTGGAATGGGTGAGGGGTCAGGAATCCGCCTAAAGGCATTAATCTCAGATAGGGTTGATGAAAGGTTAATATCGAGGTTGAGAAGTGAACTTGGGGTTGAGGTCGAATATAGGCCCAATATAGCCCGCGACGAACTCCTAAAGATCATAGACGGCTACGACATATTGGTTGTGAGGAGTAGGACTAGGGTTGATAGGGAGGTTTTAGATAGGGCGGCTAGGCTTAGGTTAATCGCCAGAGCTGGCGTGGGGTTGGATAATGTGGATGTTGAATATGCGTTGAGGAAAAACATCGCAATAGTCAACGCCCCACACGCAGCCACGGAGTCTGTTGCAGAACTCGCCATAGCGCTAATGTTGATGGCTGCGAGGAACCTACACCTATACGTCGCAGACGTTAAGTCGGGTAAATGGAGTAAGGGGGCTTACAAGGGTATTGAACTTAGAGGTAGGACCCTCGGTATTGTTGGATTCGGCAGAATTGGCAGGAGGGTTGGTGAACTCGGCAAGGCCCTGGGCATGAGGGTTGTGGCAACAGACGTAATAGACATTAGTGAGCATGCAAAAAGGCTAGGCGTAGAGGTGGTTAGCTACGGCGAATTGCTTAAGGTTAGCGACGTGGTGACCTTCCATGTGCCTTTAACCAAGGACACATACCACATGCTTAACGACGATGCGTTAAGGCTCGTCAAAGATAACGCAATAATAGTTAATACGAGCCGCGGCGAGGTTATTGATGCCGAGGCATTGCTAAGGCACATAGATAGGCTGTGGGGGGTTGGCTTAGACGTCCTTGAACATGAACCCCCAAGTACGGTTCATGAATTGGAACTGCTTAAGCACCCCAAGGTTATAGCAGTACCCCATATAGGTGCTGAAACGCTAGAAGCCCAGTTAAAGGTTGCTGATGAGGTTTTTGAAAACATTAGAGAGGCGCTAATGAGGGTGGTTAACAATGGTTAAGTACCTGACGCCAGGCCCTGTGCAACTGCCGGAAAGGGTCATTAGGGCCTATTCAAGGCAACCAATGTTCCATAGGGGCTCTGAATTCGGTAAACTACTTAGAGATGTATTAGATAAGCTGGGTAGGGTTTTTGAAGGCTATGAATACCACATAATGCCTGGTACAGGCACCTTCGCAGTCGATGTAGCGGTATACAACTTCGTCAACCCAGGGGATAACGTAATAGTCCTGGTTAATGGCGAGTTTAGCGATAGGATGGCAAACTCGTTCGAAAGTAGGGGCGCTAAGGTAACTAGGATCTACTTTAATCCAGGCGAGGATGTATGCGTGAGGCTTAGCGATGTTGAAGAGGCCTTCAGCCGCATTAAGCCTAGGGCACTGGCCCTGGTGCATAATGAGACAAGCATGGGTGTTGCGAACAGGTGTATTGATGAATTATCAGAGCTAGCCCATCGGGAAGGATCCATAGTAATAGTTGATGCCGTCTCAAGCATACCTGCAGAGCCCGTCCCCACCAAGGCTGATGTAATAGCCACAGCTACACATAAGGCATTCCTAGCACCCCCGGGAGGGGCGATAATTGCCTATAAGGATCCTAAAATGCTGGTTAACGCCCCACTACCGCCGTCGATGGACATTAAATCATATATAAAGTATAAGGATAGGTATGAGACGCCATATACGCCGCCCATAAATATACTGTATGCCCTTTCGGAGTCGTTAAGCTACATACTTGATGAATTAGGCCTGGAGAAATACAGGCTGATGCATGTTGAAAGGGCCAACTACCTATACGGTGAATTACCCAGGCTTGGATTTAAACCAGTAGCCGTTAGGGATGAGTACAGGAGCATTACTGTGACTGCATTCTACACGCATATAGAGCCGGCTAAGGTTGTTGAACACCTTAGATTAAAGGGCTATGTGGTTAGCGGCGGCATGTGGAAGATTAGGGATAGGAGCTTTAGAATAGGTGTAATGGGTGACATAGACTTAGCGGACTTAAGGAATGTCGTCGAATCCCTTAGGGAACTTACAGCCGCCAACCACTAGTACCAGTAGGTTGCGTAGAATACATGCTCGTTGAGGAATGAATTACCCCTATACGAGGGGCATATTTCTTTAAATGGGCACGCTGAGCAATTTGGCCTACCCCTAATGCATGTTGACCTACCGAAGCTCCATAGGTAGTCATCTAATGAAAACACATCAACCCCAGAGTATATTGAGACTAGTTTCCAGGCATCCCTGACGAGGCTCCTTAAATTAACGTCGTCGCTGGGCGTGAATGGTACACCCTCCTTAACCATTTTAAGGTATTCATCATTTAACCCAACTATACCCAGCCTAATGGCTATTCTAGTCAAGTGATTATCGACGGGTACGTGGGCTTTATCAACGTCTGAAAACCTGGCAATACCCCTTCCGTGTAGGAATTTGGCCAATAGATACGGCTTCTTCTCAACAGGGTCGCTATACGCTGTGAAGGCCTTAAGAAGGCTTATGAAGCCATCCTTGCCGCTCAGCATTAGGCCCGATTTCCTAAGTATGGCTAATGCCGAACCATTATACTTGGCCTTAATCTTAGCCCCAAGGTCTGATAGTAAGAAGGCTCTGACGCCGTAATCCCATATGTCGCCAAGCCATTCTTTAACGAAGCCTGGGGTCACGTTGGCTAAGCCGTCTGCCGTGAATAACTCGGGCTTCTTATCAAGCATTAGCCTGCCCAGCCTCCAAAGCAGGTCTGCGCCACTATACCTCTTACCGCTAATTGACGATTCGTAGCTTTGCCCAGGGATGCTTAGCCTATGGTCTATGGCAACCATGGCCATGAAGTACGTTACCTGGACCTCCAGGTCAAGGTCCTTGGGTGGGTAATATTCGTCGTTCAGATAGTTATCCTGCCTGAGGCCAAGTGCCTTAACAACCAATGCAACCTCGTGGACCTGGTCATAGTCTATGAAGCCAACCTCGTTACCAACCTTAGTTATCCTAATGCCCACGTCGCCTAGGCTCCTTAAGGCTTATATGTGTTAAGCCGACGTTAAGCCAAGGTCCTTGCCAACCACGTAGCCTGGCGGAACCTCCCCACTGTCCCTCAAATCCGTTAAAACCTTAATTAGGGGTTCAACCTTCTTGAGGGAATCCCCCCTGGCAACTATGTCGAAGTCCTCCTCGGCAAGTGGTATGAATTCGAGGCCCCATTTGAAGGCCTGGTACTGGGTTAATATTCCTAAATCAGCCTCACCCTCGTAGATGAGCCTTGCGGTTTCCTCATGGGTCCATGAAATGCGCCTAATGGCGTTAACCTTAGTTATGCCTAGGCTCTTTAGCCAATATTCCGTAAAGGCCCTGGTACCTGAACCTGGATTCCTCTTAACGAAGCGGTATTTACCGCTTTTAACGCCATTAACCAGGTCCTTTAACGTTAATTTACCTAGGCTGGGCCTGTAGCCTAATCCAATAATCCTCCTATAGCCCCTAATCAATACCACGGAGTCCAATGCCCCATGGGCCTTTAGGAACTCTACATTGCTTCCATAGACCAGCGACATATGTACGCCGGCTGCATCGGCTAGGCCTGTCAACACCATTGATAGGCCGTTTACTGAGCCAACCCAATTAACCTCAACCTGCCTTAGCCTACTTAACGCCAATTGCAGTAGGTCATCGTGGCTGCTTGCCAGCCTCAAAACCCCCACGCCGCCGGCGCCTATTATTTCGAGGGCCTCCCTAGTCAACATACTCCCACCCCCATTAACACCCCCTCTTGTACTTAAGACGAGCTTAAGGCCTAGCCTAGCCTCAAGTGCCTTAATCCTCCTTACAGCTGTTGAATAAGGTATTCCCAGCTTCAATGCAGCCTTATTCACGGAGCCAGTTGCCCTTATCAGCCTCAGTAACTCCAACACATCCTCGTCAACCTCAATACCCCTTACAATAACCTTACCCACATTTAACTACTACACATATAAGTTTATAAGTTGTATTCTTTAAACTTAGATTAATGATACTGTGCACTACCGTTGATGATGAGGGCTTCCTGGAGGTGTTTTCAAAAGCTAGCAGGCTAGTGCTAGTTGATACAAATATCGGGGTTATTTACGAGGAGCCTAACCCAGCCTTAGGCTCTGCCGAAAGGAGGCCTACTGTCGTGAGGAGGTGCATTGAACTTGGGGCCCACGTAGTAGTGGCGCCCCACGGCTCAATATGTTACCCATCGTACAGGGTCTTAAAGGCCAGGGGGGTTAAGGCATATTCTGTTGACAGGGGTATTTCACTAGGCCAATTACTTTCACGGAAAGTAGCGTTAAGGGAGGTTAACCTAGGTGAAGTAGCCTACTCAACAATCATGGCGGCGTTGGAGAGGGTGGTTGGCCATTAGCGTTGAGGTTGCGGCATTGGCAGTATCGCCCATTAGGCTCTCTGAAGACACATCAGCATTAATGTTTAGCAACCTAGCTAAGGCAGGCTTTGAGGTATTGGCCTACTGCGGCCCATCAATAGACATTAATGTTGGCGCCGCAGTAATCCTCCAATATATTAGTGATTCGAAAACCAGCATAGGTATACTTGGTGGATGCATCAATTCACTCAACCAAAAACCGCCCCTAATGGTTATTAGGGCGACTAGGCCCCATGCCTCATGGATGACATATAAGCTACTTGCCGATGCGTGGATTAGGTTTAGGGGCAGGTTTATTGCGCCGTCGATTAACGGTAGGGGCCTTTCAACACCAATAATCGTGCCTAACGGCAGAATATTAAGTGACTTAATAGTACTTAACAGGAGGTTTAAGCTTTCAAGCGCGATGGTTAAGTTGATGATTAAGCATAGGAGGGATTTAATGCTTGTTGAGGTTAAGGACCCATGTTTAACGGCTAGGTTTAACGAGAGGTGCTTAGCTAACACTGCCCCGTCTTAGCTAGCTTAGTTAAGTTATTCATGAAGTCCCTTAACTTGCCCTCAATATAATTCCTTATCATCCTCTCACCAATAAGCGCTAATATTCCAGATATGTTGACGTCCGCGTCGTATTCGACGCCGCTCTGCATAATCTTGGCATTAACGTTAGCAGTCAGTGATGTCCCAGGACCCTTCGAGTTAAGGGTCATTGAGACGCTTCCACTAGCCTTATCAATGCTGTTTATCTTAACGTAGGCATTGAATGTACCGTGGACTGGGCCCACGTGAACCATTATGTCGAATGAATATTCATTGGGGCTTAACCTCTTAATGTTGCTTGTGTCAGGCACGCACCTTATTAGAACCTCAGCATTCTGCTCTATCATACCCCATAGCCTATCTAAATCAACCCCACTCCACTGCATACTCCCAGTAAGCTTCATAGGGGCCATTAGACATGCTTTATAAAAACCTTCCCTCAAAACGGAAATACGCCTACAATGGGGTTTGATTCTGTAAGTATGTTTTATAAAGGGCCGCTGATTAGTCGATAATGGTTGAGGAGGGCGAGGATGAGGACCTGGAGTCTGTAAAGGAGCTTGCAGGTAAGGCTCCTGAGTGGAGTGATGGAGTAATCCTCTACGATAATAATGTTTACCCACTGGCAAAGTCTAAGTACGCTAAAGGTGAATACTACTTTTCAACAAGTTGGAGGAGCCTTAAGAGGGGTGTTAAGGCAGGCAACATAGCCGTACTTAAGGATGGGTCTGTACACAGCTACAGGGTTAAAAGGAAGGGGGATAAGTACATACAGGTTGTCTTAACATGACTACAACCTATCGATAACTAGTTAAAAATAAATATGTAATAATGTTTGCCAAATATGGAATTCGTTGAGGAGTTGAAGGAGGTAGTCTATAGGGAAACAATTATAGCTATATAAACGTAAGGGTTTGCGATAACTATGCCTGGCGCCAGCGGGCAGGACTTAGCTAAGTATGAGAGGGTTGTCGTAGATATGGACATATGTATTGGCTGCGGTGCCTGTGTTTCAGTATGCCCATACAACGCCTTCGAGCTTGATGAGAATGGTAAGGCTAGGTTGATTTGGGACTGGTGCCTAGACGACTTCGAATGTATAAAGGTTTGCCCAGTTAACTGCATATGGAAGTCGTCTGAGGCCCCCGCAGAATCTAAGGCTAAGGATAATTGGTACAGGTTCAGCAGGGAGCTGACGCCCGAGGAGCAGAAGATATTTGAGGAGTGGGCAAAGAAGTATGGAATTACGGGTAAGCCCAAGCAGTAAACCTTACATTAACCGCAAAGCTTGAACTTAAATTTAATCCAACTTTTTCCCATGAATACATGTTTAACTCGACTTCTTAATGGCATATATGAGGTATGCTAGGAATGAGGTGAGCATCACTATCACCACCAGGTCTATTATTAGGCCAGCTTCATTACCTATATTGAATGGGAGTGCGAATAGGGCTAGTACAAGTAGTATTATTGTGAATGTATACATGACCCTGGCTGCATACGGATTAACCTCAACCATAGCCTCTAGACATTTAAAAGAAATATATAGTTAACTCAACCATGTGGATTAAGGATATAAAGCACCTCATTGATAATAACCCATGGTTAATATACCATTCTATAAGCTTAAAGATGGATTATGGATTGAGGCGCATATAATAGGTAAGGTTGATGAGTTGACTAAAGTCGCCTTAGTTAAGGGTGATGTTAAATGCGTCAGTAGGAGCCCTCAATCAGGCTGGCCCCAGGCGATCGAATACGATAGGCTTAAGGCGATTATAAGGGAGTCTTATGAGAGGGTTTTAAGAATGATTGAGGAGGTTGAGGAGTCCCTTAGAAGTAGGTATAATAGGAGGGAGTATGTGCTGGTCACGTTATATAACCCAGGGCAATACATGGGCAGTATAGCTGGCTTAACAGCTAAATTAACTACACTCAAGATGGTTAATAGGCTTTATGAAAGGCTCCTCTCAATAATGCCCGATAAGCCCATGGATCTGTGTTGGGCATCTATAGATGTTAAGGATGATGAAGTGTATTTGAATGGCGTTAAGGATGATCAGTTGACAAAACTCTACGTTGATAACGATAGCTTTAGGGAGGCCTTAACATCGCTAATATCTTCCCGGGGCTTAGCCGGTTCAGCATCATAGCGCATATGTTGTGTTTCCTAAGGCTTATAAACCCTTATTACAGATACTTCAACAGACCTCCTGGGCTTCCTATGATGCCTATATACATGTGGTAGAGTTATCTTAGCCCTAAACTCCACAAACACCTCATAGCCCATCCTCCTGAGGAACTCCTTAACGTAACCCTCGGTGGCGGCCTTATGTATGCTGTAGGCCACCTTAACCAGGTTCACCACAGAGGCCAGCAACCTGATGTCTGAGCCTTTACCGCTCCATATTCCAAATGGTGGGTTTTGGAAGGCTGTGTCTAGGCTCCTTGCCAATGGGGGCCTAGCCATGTCAGCCACCACTACGTCAACCACGTGGTCTATGTTAAGTAGCTTAATGTACCTTAACGCGTCTAATATGGCGTCATAGTCAATATCTATGCATAATACTTGAAGAGCGCCAAGCAATGCCGATGCTGCCGAGAACCTTCCGGTACCGCACCCTGAATCCAATATACGCATGCCACTCACCTCGCCTCTTAAACCAGCCCTCCAAACTATTTCAGCAACAATCCTCGAATCCGTGACGTATTGTTCAAGGTCTAGCTTAGGCCTTGTATATCCGCCAACCTTCTCAACATACATTTCAAGCGTCTTCTTGCTTACCGACGCCACTATCCGCATTCTCCAAGTAGGCTGAATTTATCTTTAACACGCCTACATGCTTCCTTAAGCTCACTAGCCTTGGCCTCGGGGTCGTAGTCGTATGTGAATGTCCATAGGCCCCATTCAACGCCTGCAGCGTACTTTAACTTATCCTTATCCCTAAGCATTGGGTAGAATTCGATATGCATATGGTATTCGTCCACAGTCTTCACGGGCGATTGATGCACCGCCATTACGTAAGGCATATCCCTACCAAGCACATTATTTAACACTGCTGTTGATGCCCTAAGCGCATCCGCTAAATACATCAACTCCTCGTCGCTTAACTCAGTAATTTTATGCACATGCCTGGTCGGTATTACGTGTATTTCATAGGGCCACATTGAGTAGTAGGGCTTCAACACCACGAAATGCCTATTCCTGTAAACGACCCTTATGCCTAGGGATTCCTCATGCTTAACAATGTCGCACAGGATGCATGAACCCCTCCTCCTACGATACCTCCTCATGTTAATTATCTCTAACCTAACCCTAAGCGGCACGTAGGGTAGCGCATACATCTGTGAGTGGGGGTGTGTTAACGATACGCCTATTTCCTTACCCTTATTCCTAAAGAAGTAGACATACTTTATATTACCTATCTTCTCGAGTTCAAGCACCTTACCCCTAACCCCCTTTAAAACCTCCGTAAGGTCTTCAAGACCTATGTCGCATAGATCCCCTAGGTCGTGCTTGGGGGTTTCAACGACGACGAAGCAGGCCCCAACAGCCCTCCTGGCCCTGTAGAATCCATCACCCTTAACCTGGGGTGCGTCAAGCCTAAGCATTGGGTATCTGTTAGGCAGTATTAGGTAGCGCCACCCATAGCCTGTCTCCTCATTACCCTCGTCAAATGGGCACCCTGTGGATGGCTGCCACGGCCTATGCTCCCTGACGCTCGAAACCATTATCCACTCGCCTATGAGTGGGTTATACCTAAGTTCAATAACCATGGTTGACCTGGACGGCGCCTTCTTATATCGTTAACCCCAGGCACCTCACTGAAACACTTATTAGCCTTAATCTATGTGAGGTATGTGGTTTCGTCATCCGCCCCCGGTAGGGTAGACTTATTCAACACGCACCAGGACTATAAGGGCTTACCAGTCGTACCGGCTGCAGTTAACTTGAGGACAGTCACCGAGGGATCCCCTGGTGGATGGCCCCTTAAAGTCAAGTCCATTAACATGGGTGAGGAGGTTGAGGTTAGGCCCGATGATGAGGTTGACGTCAATAGGTGGGAGGGTTACGTTATAGCCGCATTAAAGGCCTTGAAGAGGCACGGCTACAACATTGGTGGTGGGTCGATAGTCGTGAGGAGTAATGTACCTATAGCATCGGGCCTAGCCAGCAGCGCCGCGTTGCTAGTCTCCGTAATAAACTGGTTCAATAAGGCCTATGGCCTAGGGCTGGGTAAGAGGGAGCTCGCGGAATTAGCCTACGAGGCTGAACACGACATAATGGGCATTCCCTGCGGCAGGCTTGACCAATACTCATCAGCCTACGGGGGCTTAATAGTCCTTGAACCGAAACCACCCTACAACGTTGAGGAATTGGGGTTGAAGAAGCTCGACTTCATAGTAGTCGACTCTGGGGTTAGGCATAGGACTCTTAACGTACATTCTGTTAGGCAGAGGGAGCTTAGGGAGGCTTTAAACATGCTTAAGGAGGCAATGCCTAGGGAGTATTGGCCAATGCTTGACGCACCCCTAGACCAGGTCGACTGGGTTAAGTTATCTAACTTAGCTAAGCCATATTTAGAAACCCTCGATAATCTACATAGGAAGAGGCTTGAATTCACCTTCAAAATGAATGAATCTACAATGGAGGCGATAGCGGAGTTGAGGAAGGATAACCCTGATAAGGTTAAGCTGGGGCGAATAATGAATATTCAGCATGAACTGCTGAGGGACCTATATGAGGTGAGCATACCTGAACTCGAGGAAATTAAAAGGACACTAGATGAAGCCGGCGCATTGGGAGCCAAGATTAGTGGAGCTGGTTTAGGAGGCTCAATAGTAGCCCTGGTCAAAGACGCTGAGGAGGCTAGGCAAATAGTGGACAGGTACATTAAGGATAGGTGGAGTAGCTGGATTGTTTCGATAGATGTTGGGGCCTATTAACGGCCTACTTCAATATAGTCAAGTTTATTAATCATTTATATCCAGGCATTTCGTGAGGAAGGTAAAGATAATGGCTACGATAGGGCCGTCGTCGGAACGCCCTGAGGTTGCTGAAAAACTAGTACCCATGCTTGACGGCGCCAGGATAAACTTCTCCCACGGCGACGTAGATACGTGGATTAACAGGATAAGGCTTGTAAGGAGGATAAATCCAGGAATACCAATACTAGGCGACCTACCTGGGCCAGGCATCAGGACCGGTGACCTACCTGACTACAGGTTTAAGGAGGGTGATGCTTTAGTGTTCAGGCTTGCAGATTCAAGCACAGGAGGCTTCATACCAGTACCCGTACCCGAGTTCTTTAAGGTTATTGAGAAGGGGGACTTAATAATCATGGATGATGGGAGGATTAGGCTTGAGGTTGAGTCGGCAACGGCTAATGAGGCCAAGTTGACTGCATTAACAGCAGGTGTCATAAAGTCCCATAAATCTATAACAGTGCTCAATAAGGATTACCCACTACCAATACTGGGGGATAGGGATAAGGAGGCCTTGAAGGTAGCCTCCCAATACGGCCTCGAGTACATTGGCCTAAGCCACGTTAGGAGCGTTGACGACATTAACGAGGCTAGGGAGTATATGGCTAAGATGGATTATAACCCGCAGATAATGGTTAAGGTTGAGTCGCCCAGTGCGGTCAAGAGGATTAAGGATATTGCATGTGAGGCAGACTACATAATGGTTGCTAGGGGTGATTTAGGAATGGTATTCAACCTAGAGGAGGTACCTATAGTTCAGGAAGCTATAGTTAAGGCTGCCCATTCATGCGGAAAACCCGTAATGGTGGCGACTCAGCTACTTGAGTCAATGGTGATGAACCCTGTGCCGACTAGGGCTGAGGTAGTTGACGTTAAGGATAGTGTCCTCCAGGGCGTCGACTCACTACTCTTAACCGATGAAACAACAATGGGTAACTACCCCATTGAAGCTGTTAAATGGCTGACCAAGATCACTTCAAAGTACGAGGGCTTGGTTGAACCTGGGGTGAGGGTTGATTTAAGCGCCTTCGATGCGAGGATGACGTTTGCTTTAGGGGTTGCTGAATTGGCCGATAGGATAAATGCGAAAATAGTTGTATTCACTAAAAGTGGATTAACGGCAGTGAGGATATCCAGGTATAGGCCCAGGACATGGATACTTGCAGGCACGCCCAACCCCGCTGTGGCTAGGAGGCTTAAAATGATTTGGGGGGTTGAGGCTAGCGTCATTAATGATGACGACTATGAGAAGGGGATGGTTGACACACTGAACCACTACATCGACGCAGGGTTGATATCTAAGGGTGACTTAGTTATCTTAACCTACGGGCTTAGGCCAGGGCTATCTGAATACACCCATGAGATTAAGCTTATCAGGGTTTAAGAGTAAAACCTAAATATTTAAAGGACTCCAAGCTACTGTGGTTAGATTTAGCAAAATTTCAAATACGGAGCTTGAATACTTGAAGACCATTATAGAGTGTGGTGGTATCACCACTATAACTGAGCTTTCAAGGAGGCTTAAAAGGGCGCCATCAACGGTTTACGAGGAGGTTAACCACCTAGCCTCCAAGGGGCTTGTTAGGAAGGATGAGTCAGGCATATCCATTACGGATGATGGTAAGGCTATTGTTGAGCTTGTTACTAATAGCCACAGAATAATAGAAACCTGGCTTCACGACCTTGGATTCAGTGTAGAGGAGGCTTGTAGGTTAGCTAAAGTCCTTCAAAGCGTCATGCCGCTTGAGGTTGTTGAGAAGCTTTATGAGAGGATGGGTAAGCCTTCGAAGTGCCCCCATGGAAACCCCATAAGCTTCAGTGAGGATAAGCAATCTAACCCTTCCTAGGCGTCCTGGCGCCGCAGGCAGTGCAGACTAATACATAGATCCTACCCTCCCTAGACAGGTACGTGTCTATTGAGCCGCATACAGGGCATATTACATACATTTTCAAATACCTCTCATAAACGACGTCAAGGGTCCTGGGGCTCCTCTCAGCGTATATTACTAAGTCTCCATTTTCATTAACGTTGCCGGGCACTGCGAGTTCCTTAATGAAGAACCTGGCCATGTGTGTAACATCCCTGTTGAGCCTCTTAGCCACATCTGCGAAGCCCCTTATGATAGTCCTCTTGGGCTCACTCATTATCTGAAGCCTAGGTATCTCCCTCCTCCTCTCAACCTTAGGTGTAATAACCTTGTACGCCCTCTCCAGCATCTTAAGGTACTCCTCGTCAATATTAGGCATAGCAGCCGGCCGAGCGCCTTCTTATAAATATTTAACACGCTACATTTCATACACCATTAACCTACTCCCCCAAGGCTCAACCCTCGCACTCCTTAAGACGTTTGAAAGGCTCTTCTCGCTAAGTTTAATAACCAGTTCAGGTGTCTGAGACCCCAACCTCATTAAGGCTAGTAGCCTAGACCTCGTGTAGAGTATTATTAAGAGTTGGTCAATGGGTATGGACAATATCTCCGGTATCGATTTCGGCCTTGTGAGCCTCACAGCCAGCAGTATTGCTATTGATGAGGCTAACGCCGCTAAAAGTATATACAGCTGGTTTGAGAGGGCATTTGGGCTCCATTGGTACGCCATGATTGCATACAGTATCGATGACGCGACTATAGCTACGGCAACCACAATCCCTGGTATGAATATTAGCCTATACCACCTATATATAGGCGTTATATCCCTGTAGGATGCGCCGTAGCCTGTCAATGCAAGCATCACCCTCCTACCCTTAACATCGTGTGACTCCAGCAGCATTTAACCTAAGTCTACCTCAGTATTTTAATTACTTATGGATAATAGGCATTATGCGCTGCCGCGGGGGGTTGATACTAGGGCTTTTAAGCCCTGCATCCTGATAGACCTGTAGATCTTCTTAAAGACGCCAGCCCTAGGCTCGCCTCTACTTAGTAAAACAACCCAGGCATTTATGAGCGCTCTATATTCGAAGCTTGTACGCATGTATTCAGGGTACTTGTCTAGGTATGGGAACTTGGTTTCCCTTAAAAAGTCGCCAAGATACTTAACCTCCTCGTCATCAATAATCCTCCTACCGAAGTTAACCTCCCTACCCGTCACATGCCTCTCACCACCCCCCGGTAGGAGGACTTTACCGTAGGCCGCCTTAACCCTCCAGGTTGACGTGTCTGTTGAGTGGACACCTAACAGTTCAAGGATGGGCGTTATTGATGGGCTCCCGAGACCTAGCACATGGATGAGGCCGCCATATTCATTAACTACCCTTTGTATAAATGAGAGGGCCCTAAACCTACTGCCCTTAGGTACATTCCTGACCACCAATATGTACGGTACTAAACCCCCTATAGCTATCATATGTGGGTTCAGGTCTATTATAGCCTTAAGGTAGCGGTTGACGATGCCTTCATCCCTGTAGTAATGTATAATGGGCGTTACCTCAATGCCCTCCCTCTCCATTAGTTTACCCAACTTCACGTAGTTGGCTAGGCTCCTCCTGAACTTAGCCTC
>CAYFHR010000003.1:0-32671 GCA_964343155.1 uncultured Thermoproteaceae archaeon
GCATTCCTCAACACTACATTTGACGCATTGCAGTTTATCAACGTTACATCGCCTATAAGCGTCACGTTAACGAGCATTGAGTAGGCGTAGGTGCCCCCGATTAAGGTTGTATTGACCAATAAGGCATGGTACATGGTTGGGTTTGCTAATGTGGCGCCTCTAATTATTACATAGGGTAATACATTGAATACAGCTTCATTAGCCAGGGTTACCGGTGTTGGCGTACCATCAGCAGACACGCCGCTCACCAATACGCCGAATGGGGATGAGAAGTATAAGTTGCCTGCAAGGTATGTTAAACTACCTAGCGAGTATTGTGAGGGGACGGTGAAGTTACCAACCCATAAGCCTAGGGTTGAGTTAAACCATAGGGGTACTTCAACAAGCTGGCTTATTACTGAATATGCATAGGCCAGGTTAATTGGATATACTGTTGCCGAGAACATGCCATACCTCACAACGGTACCGTTAGGATACGTTATGTTTGCGTAAACCCTAACCAACTGGCCTTGAGACGGGTAGCTGGGCTCAACCCAGGCCCTAACCCTGAGGCTGAAGGGCGCCACATATATTTGGCTGAAGAATGATCCTGAAATGGTCGTATTCAACGTGTATGAATAGTATGTTGAATTCAGGGCAATAGTATATAACCCACCCTCAACCCCATTGGGTATCCTCAATATGCCGAAGTACATGTTTAACATGGGGTTGTAGTTAACGTATGTTGAACTAATAACAGTCCCATTCGGGGCTATTAAGTATGCCGTTATGTTTGAGCCAAAGAAGACGCTGTACATTACAGGAACCCCACTCCACTGCGATGTCTTAACAAGATTGGTTGGAGGCGTTATGTAGCCGAATATTACGACGCCCTGGCCAGGCGCCGCCGAGCCTGGCTGCGCAACAACCATAGGTATTAGGTATAGGCTCTGGAGCATTACACCGTTTACAAATGGTAAGAATCCATATGAGCCATCAATCCTAATGAACAATACGCCTATGGGTAGGTTTTGGGGTAGTTCACCAACCCATAGGTAGCCTTTGAAGGTCCTCATAGGGGTTAATTCTATTGACGAAACCTCAACATACGAGTTGTTCAAATAATTGTAATAGTATATTGTTGCTGTTAGGTTGATTTCAGAGGCATTTAAGGGCTGTAAATCATATATGTTGGTTAAGTTGACTTTAACTTCATAGCCCTGGCTCGCTAATATTGGTTGGAAGACCGATGGCGCCAGGAACTTCGCGTAATATCCAGAGAATATTGTTGTGAACCCTGCACCGAAGGTGCCGTTATATTCGCCGTACACAACTATGTTCAGTACCCCTGTTGCATTGGCTGGTAGGGTAATGTAGGCTTGCCACATCCCCAACCCCACGTAGGTTAATGGCGCCTCAGTCACATTACCCCAAACGCCCTCAACCACAGCTGTGAAATTACCCCTTGTAACCGGCAGATTATTGTATGTTATTGAAGCTTCAACTACAATGACTTGCCCTGGGTAATACTGCCTCTGGGGTCTTAGGGATTCATTATAGACGTGGACACTTATTGAAATTCCATTGGCCTGCTGCGTTTCGTTAAATGCCTCAGCTAGGTATCCCACGTTAATTGTCCCAAGCCCCGTAACCAGGTTATAGCCGTAGTGGGCTGTCCAAGGTATATTATACCCGTATGTTATAGGCACAATAGCCTTACCATACCAAGCCGTGTTCAGTAGGGAGTATAATGTTGGGTTTATTAGGCCAAGCCTACCGTGCACGTAATCCATCACCAGCGTCAATAGGCCTGCAAGTATTGGCGCCGCTGCGCTGGTTCCCCCGACTATCACTGTTTGGTTCAATGGGCCTATAATGAGCAGCCCTGGGAATGGGCTTGCATCCATTGCCAGATCCGGCGTCATCCTACCGTATGGATATGTTTCAGGTTGGCTAATCCCCCACTGGTACCAGGGCTTAGGTTCAACAACGCTAACGCCCCCCGTTGAGCCTCCAAGATTCATGTCGAGTGGTATGAAGCCGTAACTTGACCATGCGGTTTGGTAAAATGAACCATTGGGCAATTCCGGATATACGCTTGTACCGCCTACCGACGTCACGTAGGGTGATGATGAGGGGTAGGCCACTGAGCCTAGGGGCCCATTACTATACCCACTACCACCCCCATCTCCACTGGCGGCCACGAAGGTTATCCCCTCAACAGAACCCAGCGCGTAGTAGACGTCCGTTAAATAGACGTTGAAGTAGAATGCCCCTCCACCAACCTGGGATAGTGCGGATTCTGGGAATCCAAAACTTTGGGAAACCACGTCGACGGCATCCTGGGAATCTATGTAGGCTATTATGGCTGATAGAGGTAGTGCAGGGTTTGCCACGTAGAGGACCAGGCTTGCATTAGGTGCCATTGCGTGGGCAACCTCAACGTCTAGGTCTATTTCATAAACCCAGCCAGTAACCACACCTAGGTTGGGGTTATATGGGCCTATTGGGATTATTTGGAAGCTTGGGGGGTTTGGGAGGCCCACAACCCTATCGAATGTTGAAAGGTCCTGGACTACGTATGGGTCCCCGAAGAAGTCTAATATGCCTATAGTGTAGTTCTGCCCCATGAACCCAAGCCTATACAGTGCAGATGCATTATAGGCCCTTTGAAGCAGTGTCGGCCAATAAGCCTCTATTGGGAATGTTAAATTGACCTCAAGGCCAATGCCCCTAGGCAACTCATCCTTAAAATTATCCAGCTGATTCACGGTAATCAACATTGGGGGCTTCATGAAGAATAAGGCCGTTAAATTGGATGAATACGCCAGCACATGGAAATCCCCTATCTTAACTTCGCCATAGGCCTCATAGTAGCTTAAGGCACCGTTACTGTATGTAGAGTACCTTAACCTCAGATAATGTTCAGCCAATGATGCATTAGCCTCCGCAACTATTATTGAATCGGCCGCAGTCAATAATATGTGGAATCCGTGCGATTTGAGGTATGTTAAAGTCTCGTTAAATTCAGCTTCAGGGTAGAATAATTCCTCGACCTCGCTCCTAGTCAGGAAGTGGCGGTACATTGGTGATTGGGGATTGCTTACGGCGTATAGGTAGCTGTAGAGTAGGTTTATGTTCCTCAGAGGTACATATATTGTTACTAGAACTTCATTGCTGCCTTTCAACCCACCAACATAGTTAAATCCACCTAAGGCCTGGTTAATAGGCTGTATTGGCTGTAAGCCGAACGTTACATGGCTTAAGGTGAGTATTAGGGCTATGGCCAGGGTGATGGCTGCTATTAACGTTGCATTACCCATGCATTTAATGCTGCACAACCCTATTAACGCTTTTCCATAATGACGCTACTGCTTAACGCTCATCGCGGCTTCGCCAATCCTCCTAATCCCCTCAACAATCCTGTCCACGGTCTCGACAACGAAGGAGATCCTTATGGCCGCCCTGTACCTGTCGCTGAAGTAGCTGCCAGGCACAACGCTGACGCTGTATTTAGTCAACAGCTCCTCTGCGAATGAGTCCCCATCCTTAATGTAGCTTGACAGGTCTGTGAATATGAACATTGAGCCGTTGGGTAGTTTAAACCTGGCCTCAGGTAGATACCTCCTCAATGCCTCGGCGGCTGCATCCCTCCTAGCCTTATACTCCTCTACGACGCGTTTAATGTGCCTAAGCCTAACATCGGACCTTAGGTATGTTGCAACGAACCTCTGGGCAAATGAGGGTGGGCAGTAGGTCATTTCCTCGGCAACAAGCTTAATCCTAGATACAACGTTGGTGTTTGCGTAGATGAAGCCCAGCCTCCAGCCTGGTATTCCTGGGTCCTTTGAGAACGTGTTTATTGAAATGACGTGGTCTGGCGCATATTTATAGAGGTAGACGTGTTCACCCTCATATATCAATGTCCTGTAAGCCTCATCTGAAACTATCCAGAAGTCCTTATCCTTAGCTAAATCTGCTATGGCCTTGGCGGTTTCGGCATCTATAATCCTGCCCGTTGGGTTATCTGGGGAGACTATTACCACCGCCTTGGTTTTACTGGTCACAGCCTCCTTAAGCTTCTCAACATTAATCCTGAAGCCGTCCTCAAGGCTTGCATAAACCTTAACTATCCTACCCCCGAAATACTCTATGATTGGTTTATACCCGAAGTAGGTGGGGTCTAGTAGGATAACCTCATCGCCTGGTTCGAGTATTGTGAGGAATGTTGCAAACATGCCCTCCTGCCCCCCTGCTATGACAACTATGTTGCCTGGATCAACGTCAATGCCCCCAAGCTTCTTCAAATCCTCGGAAATAGCCTCCCTAAGCTCTATAATGCCTTGGCTTGGCGTATATCCGTATAGGTCCATGCTCTCCTTTTCAAGCTCCTTAGCCATAATCATCCTTACCTCGCGGGGTGGGGGTATTCCAGGCTGCCCCGCAGACAGGTTTATAATATCCCTATTTTCACGCCTCAGCCTCTCCCTAATCGCATCAATCCTCCTCGTTGGCGACTCCCTGAATGCAGACACCCTACTCGATATACCCCGCATATGCATGCTACTTTTTCCTTATATAAAAGTTTTACTACCCTTAATCGAGTTGCTAAAGAGGCAATATAGTTTAATCATCTGTTTAAATAGTATATAACCAGAATGCTTATTAGGTAGCTGATGCCTAATACCCATGGTTAATTGGCCTAGGCCCAGCCAAAATGATGAGGATTACCTACTTAAATCATTCAGGAGCGGTAAATGGGGCAGGGTCCCTGGTGGTGTTGTTGAGGAGTTTGAGAGGGAGTTTGCAAAGTATCATGAGGCTAAGTACGCGGTGGCTGTTACAAGCGGTACTGCGGGCCTATTCCTAAGCTACCTGGCCGTAGGCCTTAATGAGGGCGACTACTTCGCAGTACCGGCATACACATTCATAGCGACGGCCACCGCGGGGATTCTTTTAAGGGCAATCCCAGCCTTCGTCGACATAGACCCGTCGACGCTTAACATGAGTGTTGAGTCGCTTAAGGAGGTCCTTGAAGGCGATAAGGATGGTAGGATTAAACTTGTGGTACCTGTACACTTCTCAGGGATACCTGCAGAGCTTGATGAGATAATTTCAGTGGCTAGGAGGCATGGGGCTAAGGTTGTTGAAGATGCTGCACAGGCCCATGGAGCCGTTTATAAGGGGCGTAGGGTTGGCGCAATAGGCGATGCAGGGGTCTTCAGCTTCCAAAGCAGTAAAAACATGACCGCGGGTGAGGGTGGGGTCGTATTAACCAACGACTATGATACATATGTGAAGGTTTGGTCATACCACAATGCGGGGAGGGATCCTGAAGGCGAATGGTATATGCACTATAGGGTTGGCTGGAACTTCAGGATGACTGAGCTTCAGGCAGCCATATTGCTAAGCCAGTTGAAGAGGTATGATGAGGAGTTTAAGGTTAGGGATAGGAACGCTAAACTGGCCTACGAACTACTCGAAGGCTTCGAAGACCTAACGCCGGTAAGGCCGCCTCAGCATACCGTTAGTTCAAACCACCTACTGCCAATATGGATCAGCGAAAGGGTGATTAACAAGTATAATAAGTATAGGGTTGTTGAGGAGGTTAGGCGTAGGGGTGGTGTGGTCAGTGAAGGCTACCCAATGCCACTTTATAGGCAGCCTGCCTTCAGGGAAGCCTACTGGAGGCTCCCAGACTACTCTAAGCTAAACCTACCAGCCTCAGAGGATGCGTGTAGGAGGGTTATTTGGATACCCCAACACGTACTGTTAAGCGAGGACGATACTAGGAGGACTGTTGAGGCCCTTAAAAGCGCAGTTAAGGAACTGCTGAAGTGATTCAAATGGCATTAACAGTAGGGTTCAGTAAGGTTAAGATAACGCCAAGGCCCGGTATTAGGCTTGGGGGCTATGCACATAGGTTAGGTAAGCCATCCACAATGGTCCACGATGACCTATACGCCAAGATACTCCTAATATCGGGTAAGGGTGGGGAATTAGCCCTAGTCCAACTAGACCTACTGGGGCTCTACCTGAAGGACTCTAGTGAAGTTAAGGGAATTGTGGGTAAGGCGCTGGGCATCAGGCCCAGTAACGTCATTGTGGCGTCGACGCATACGCACTCGGCGCCTGAAACAATAATACCCATGTGGCCCAACACGATACCCTACACGGAGTCTGAGAGGGCGATGTATAATGAGTGGTTTAGGGGCATGCTTAAGGCCGTTGAAGACGCCTCAAGGGGCGTGAAGATTATAGATAATGCCCAGTTAAGCGTAGGTTCAGTTAAGGTTGAGGGCCTGTGCTTCAACAGGACGTTTAAAGGTGGCCCCATTAACGATGAATTGACGTTAATCGGCATTAGTGGAGGTGGCCTGAGGATACTCATAGCCTCATACGCATGCCACCCCGTATGCAACACAGACCTCGGCATATCTGCAGACTACCCAGGGGCATTCTACAGGTATCTTGAGGATAAGGGCTTTGAGGCAATATTCCTAACAGGCGCCGACGGGGACATAGACCCCGTCAGGAAGGGGAGGGAGTATATGTCTAGTATTGGTTTAAGGCTTGGCGAAGCTTCATTAAGTGCCTTCAAATCATTGAAGTCCATTAACCAGGTCGAATTGTCGTTAAGTAGAATCAGCGTTAAGCTGCCCACAAGGGCCCCACCACCATTAAGCCAGGCTGAGGCTAGGTTTAAGGAAGCCTACAGTAGGGTTACTGCTGAGGGTGGGTTGCCGAGGGAGCCTGATGAATCAATGTGGAGGAATCCAAGTTACGTAAACCTGCTATACAGCGATGAGGAGTATGAATTGGCTAAGCTAGGTGTTAGGAATGTTGAGGCCTCGGTTAATATTGTTGAACTCGGCAATATGCTCATCGTAACCATTCCAGGCGAGCCCTTTGTAGAATCTGAATTCAAGATTAAGAAGCATGCATCATCCCTAGGCTTCTCAAGGGCCTTAGTCGTAGGCTACGTTGACGACTACGTGGGCTATATCCCGGTTAGGGATGCCTTCAGGGTTGGGGCCTATGAAGCTAGGTTGGCTAGGTGGAGTATTGTTGATGAGGATGCTGAGGAAATACTTGTTGAGGGGGTTTTAAATGGGTTGAGGCGTTAGGATTCCCTAACCTCACTAATCTTGACGGGCCTACCCTCCCTCCAGGACTTGTAAGCCGCTATAACCACCTCAAGGGCCCTTAAGCCATCAAGCCCAGTTGCCCTTGGTTGCCTATCCTTAACTATGGCTTCTATGAAGTCCTCAATCATGTTCTTATCAGCATCGGGCCCATAGTAAACCCAGTGGAATCCCTTCTCATCGGCTAGGGACACGTTTTGGTTAAACGCATTGATTACAACGACGCCGCGTTCAGCCAGTATCCTCATGTAGACGTCGCCCCACGTCGGCCATGTATCATGCCTGGACCAGCTTGAGTCTATTGAGACTGGGGTCCCCCTGGTGAGCCTAGCCACTATTAGGCCATTGTCCTCAACCTTAAGTTCAGGCCTAATGTTCCTACCGACAAATGCCGTAACTTCATCGAATTCATCGCCTGTGAACCATCTTATCAGGTCAGCCACGTGGACTATGTGGTCCATCATGGCTCCGCCGCCGGCCAGTTCTGGGTCTACGAACCAGTCGTATGGGCATGTGCCGTGGTTTGTGGATGTTATTGAAATAATCCTGCCGTATTCACTAATCCTATTCTTAACCTCAACCACGGCGTCGTGGTGCCTCATTACGAAGGCTGTCGCTAACTTAACCCTATTCCTCTCAGCCTCATTAACCATCTCCACGGCGTCCCTAATCCTAGTTGCTATGGGCTTCTCAGAGATTACATGTACGCCATTCCTCATGAGGGGTATTGCGTAGTATGCATGTTTAGCGTTCTCAGACGTTACAATAGCGGCGTCGAAGCCCCCATCTTTAAGTAGCTTATCGAAGTCGTCGTAATACCTCCTTGGCCTATATGTTTCAACAGCCCTCCTTAACCTGTCTGGGTTTGCGTCGAAGACTGCCTCCAGCTGCGCCTTACCCTCAGCCTCAAGCTCCTTAATAGCCCTGGTGTAGCTCCAGGCATGCATATGCGCATATGAGATTACGGCGAACTTAACCACCATGCTAAGTCACCTCACTGGGCTTCACAACCCTACCCTCTGCAATGCTTTTGTTTATTGCTAACGCTAACCTAAGGGCCTCAACAGCATCCTGGGGCTCTATGGGCGGTTTAACGCCCTTATCAATCCAGTTTATGAAGGCTACCCACTCCTGGTAGTACGCATCCTTGAAGAATGGCCCATACCTAAACGTTGAGCCGCCTAAATAGGCCTCAACAGTGGCTGTTGACTGGTTATCAACGGTTAGTAGGCCTTTAGTACCCACGACCTCTAGGTATGTTGTAAATGGGTAGTTCCTGGGCATTGCCCAGGAGCCCTCAACATAGGCCACTGCCCCATTTTCAAACTCGAGGAGGGCCATGAAGTGGTCTATGGAGTCCACAGACGTGCTTGAATACACGCCTCCTCTGGCGTAGACCCTTGTAACGTTCCCAAGCACCCACCTTAAGTAATCTAGGTCGTGTATACTCATGTCTACGGCAACCCCACCGCTGAGGTTCTGGAACCTAAACCACCTACCTGGATGGCTGCTGAGCCTATATGCCCTGGCAACCCTAGGTTCACCAATCCTACCGCCCATTATCAGCTCCCTCGCCCTAACGTATTCAGGCCAGAATCTTAGGCAGTGGGCTACCATTAGCTTAACCTTACCAGCCTCATATGCCTTAACAACCTCTTCACCATCCCTAATCGTTAAGGCTATGGGCTTCTCAAGCATTACGTGTTTACCAGCCTTAACAGCCTCGACTGCAATCTCCCTATGCGTATATGTTGGGGTTGCCACTAGGACTACGTCGATTGAGGGGTCGTTGATGATGCTCCTCCAGTCGTCTGTTGCCTTAGGTATGTTGTATAGTTTAGCCAGGTAGAGCGCATCCTCGTACGGTATTCCGAATACTGCCTTCAACTCAACGTCAGCTATCTTAGACAATGCAGGTAGGTGCAGTTCCCTGGCTGCGAAGCCCGAACCAATAACACCCACCCTAAAAACCATCTTGATGTTTAAAAGATTCGGCGTTTAAGTATTACGCCTTAAAACAGTGTTTTTACACATTTACGCCATTTGAGTTTTCAACTATGGGGAATGCGTATTCGTCGTATGCTGATTCACCATGTATAACGCGGTCACCAACCCTCAATACTGTTGGCTCAGCCCTAAGTGGCGTTATTTTGCTTACCAGCTTAAGTATTGCGTAGGTCATGGCCCCACTATATATTACAGTCACTATTGCCGCTATGAACTGTATCAACAACTGGTAGATGTTGCCATATAACGCCCCTGCAAGGCCTGGGTCGACGAGGGCTGATATGTGTGGGTCTGCAAACACGCCTGTTAAAATGCCTCCCAGGAAGCCTGGCACGGCGTGGGTTGAGAACACTCCGGATGCATCATCAATGCTTCTGAATGGCCTGAGCCTATATTGGATTAGGTTTAGGGACGCCCAGGCGGCTGCACCTGAGGCTACCCCTATTGCTAATGCGCCAAGCCCATTAACATAGCCTGCAGCTGGCGTTATACCGACGAGGCCTGCAACAGCCCCTGAGGCTGCGCCGGTTAGGCTTGGCCTATCGTACACCGCGGTGTCTAATATCAGCCACGTCATTAATGCTGTTGCGGCAGCCAGGTTGGTGTTTAATACAGCTACGGCCGCATCCATCGTCGCCCCGTATGGATCTCCACCATTGAATCCATTCCACCCAAGCCAAAGCAGCCCAAGCCCAATGGCCACCTGCGTCAGGTTGTGTGGCGTTAGCCTCCTCTCCTCTGGAAGCCTCTCCCCAATCATAGACGCGGCTATTAATGCTGCAATGCCTGCATCAAGGTGTATTACATAGCCCCCTGAAAAGTCCACTGCACCCAATTGGGCTAACCAACCACCACCCCACAGCCAGTAGGCTAAGGGTACGTACACCAGGGTTGACCATAGGGGTACGAAAAGCATCCAAGCCTTGAAATTAGTCCTCTCTATCAAAGCCCCCACAATTAATGCGGGGGTTATTGCGGCGAACACGAATTGGAAGTATACAAGGGCTGGTAGGGCTATGTTGGGGTATTGGCCCGCTAAAGGTACATTAGCCTGCGCGTCCAGGAGTGAGCTAGTTAATACAGGTATTGGCCTACCCAATATGCCGAATTTGCCTATAGACAACAGCGGCGGCCCAAAGGCCATCTCGTATTCGAATAAAACCCACAGTATAAGTACTATTGAAAATGCGTAGAGGATCATCATCATCGTGTTTATCACATACTTCCTCTTAGTTAAACCACCGTAAAACAGCATTAGGCCAGGCACACTCATTAGGCCAACCAACGTGGCTGCTGTTAGCATCCACGCATTACTGCCTGTATCAAGCCAACCAGGGACTGACGCCGATGGATACCCAGACTCCTGGGCCAGTGCAATAGCCACGGCAGGTAAGGCGACGGATACCAGGGGGATTATATAGAGGATGCGTAGTGCATACCTAATAGATTTATATCCGCTGATTATGCTATATAGCCTCTTTTCCCCCCACCTAGGCATAAATACCTTCAATCAATAGATTTATAAACCTTATTGTTCAAGTTAACTATGCCTAATGTACTTACTGATGGTAGGTTGCACTTATGCTGATGTGGCCAACGCCTATTTGACATAGGCTACATTACGCCTACGGTTATGTTGACCACTACAAAGACTCCTAATCTATGGAGGAATTGTGAGTAATGTTTTGATTAACCTAGGGCCCTCCTTATAATCGCCATTTCAAGCAGGTACTCCTTAGCCTCATTAACATTCCCCGCAAGTACGCTGTTTATGTAGAGCTGCGAGTACAGTTCATGCTTCTTGCTTTCATAGTCCCTAGGCCCAATGTTGAAGCCTAGCTCCTCAGCAGCCTTAATGTCCGATTCAATGACGTTTAAGGCATCTGGATTAACCCCTAGCTTATGTATATTCTGCCTTATTGCACTTAGGCATTCAATGCAGGTAAACTTCAATGCTTGTGAAAGGTCGTGGCGCCACATTACGTAGTATTGGTCTAGGAGCCTTAACTCCTCCTCACTAGCCTTAAGCAGCGTCGATAACCCTATTACCTCAGGCGGTATGCCTACTGAGTATAATGAGGCTACGAAGGGTATTGCCCTAGGTAGTGTAATTCCCCTAAACCCCCTACTATATCCGAATAGGCCTATGTGAAGCTTCCTACTCCTCCTGGGCGGTAGCTGGAGGGATATTGTGTTTATCAGGTTTGCTAGGCCCTCAATAACCCTCTGGTACGAGTCTACATACCTCCTAATGAAGCCTATTAACTTAACTTCATCACTATGCCTTATTAAAGGCGCCTCCCCGATGCTTGAGTCATTGACCTTTGCAATAGCCTCCTTAACCGATTCCTCAGGATAATCGTACCTGAAGGCTGACTGGACCGTGTAGGTGTATGTCCCTGAGTATTCCTTAAGCGCATTGTCCACGTTGAATGGGTTGAAATTGCCCCTGAAGGGGGTTGGGCCAACGCCTATTATCGGGTATATCCGCATGCCAACTTCATTACCTGCCGATATTGCCTTAGAGAGGGCTATCTTGGCTAGGAGCACCGCAGGTATTAAACCATAATTCATCGCTGGGTCTGATCTAGCTATGAAAACCCTCATATAGCTTGGCCTGGCAATCTTCCAGAAGCCGACTATTATCTTGTCGACGTTTAACATGGCATCCATGTCCTCAACCAGCGGTATTACGTCAATTGTCCTTGGGTTAACGTCACCGAGTATGTCTGAGACCTTTACGCCGCTGATTAATTCAACATCAGACTTACCTACAATGACCTTCTCGTAGTACTTCAACGTCACTGCAAGGTCAACCCAGCTGGATGTCATAGGCATTATCACCTGGAAAATCCCCCTGACGGGTTTGCCGTAGAACTCCCTGGCAACGTCGTATGATGTCGGTATCAGTTCGAGGGCCTCAGCAAATAATTTACGTTCATCAACCTCTATTCTGGGGTTTGGAAGCCTCAAGGTTAGGTAAACGTCTTCGCCGAGCACGTGGTCCTTGAAGAATTCGGGGTAGCGTGAGAGGAGCTTCCTCACAACATATATGTCTACATCCTTACCCTCGAAGTCCCACATGACTTCGTCACAGCCATAGAGGCTGTAGGCCAGGTATGCTTCATGAACCTCATCATCGCCCTCAATAAACCCCTTAACCACCCACTTAGGTACATTAGCATAGTCCGGGTGCTGCGTGCACATAGTCCTTGGTATACGCATAGCATCCTGTTAGTTGAAAATGCCCCTAAAATACGTTGCCTATTTATTGAGTATCATTAGGTATATAAAAATACGTCAGCTGCCGTTTTAGGCAATGATCAATATAGGCATCTACATTGGGCTGTTCGCATTAGGCACCATTCACCTTACAGTGCTGTGGGGCCGCCTCCTCAGCCTTCGCCAGCTACCTTAACCTTTAAAATCGCCTTAACCCTATGGTCTAGGGCCCTTAGGAGCTCCCTATTGCCCACTATAGAGTGGAATGTGTATATTCCAGCGGCCCCCAGTAGTAGGGCTATCTCCTTCTTTAAACCCGCCACCAGGTTTAGTGAGCTGTTTAGGAGCTCTTCAATATTCCTGACATGTATGGATAGGGCCTTTTCAACAATAGGGCCTACCTCGACGGCGTCTGCGCCTAACGCGGCTAGTTTGACTACATCGCCGCTGCTCCTAACGGATTCGTCATCAACGACGACGTCTACATCGTATCTAATCCCCCTCCTCCTAAGCTCCTCATCTATAGATACCAGGTATGGGCCTAGGTCGCTGCCCTCGATTAATATGCCGTAGACCCTGTCTATGTTCCTCTTAACTAAGTCAACTACATCCGGCGGCCTTTGGCCCACATCAACCTTAATATACACCCCCTCGGCGGCCTTATCTACATCCCGTGGGTCGATAACCTTTACTGCGGCTCCATCACCATCCCATATGGCCCTCTTCATGTGGGCCATTTTAATGTTCTTAATGCCCCTTAGGTCTATTGCCAGGGCTGATGCATGCGCCACGAATTTTAATGCTTCAATAACCTCAGGCGGCCAGCCTCTAGGTGGCTTAAGTATTATGGGCGCTGACAATATTAACCTACCCCTCATTAAGGCTGTGCTAACGTCAATATCCTCCCTATATGGGTCTATTGCAGGTTTAGTTACCTGGGCCCCATCGAACCTAACCCAGTCAATAAACCTCTTGGGAGGCTCAACCTCAGGTGGGGCTGTTGAACCCATGCTGACTATAACGGCCTCACCATTCTTAACCAGTTGACTTACATATATTGAGTATTCAGGCGTCCATAAGGGTCCATTAACCTTCAACTCAAGGCCACTGCACCCATCGTCCCTAACGCCCAGTATCTCAGCCAACCCCCCGCCTATACATTCGCCGTGGAGCAGGTCCCTCCTACCCACCAGCCTATTTACATCATCTATGCCTAGTGAATCTAGGATTAGCCCGAGCTCAGCCATGAATGCCCTGAGGAAGTTTAATGAACCCCTCTTGGCTAGGTCGTGGTTCACTATTATTGTCCCGTCCGTAAGCCTACTTGTTATTCCAGCTGGGCAGTTACCCCTATGGCATGTCCTAGCCATCACACACCCCATCGATATCAGTAGGGCTGTCCCCAGGGCAACTGCATCAGCCCCCAGTGCAATTAGTTTAGCAGCATCGTCGGCTGTCGCCACCCTACCTGAGGCTATCAACGTAACCCTATCCCTAATACCCTCCTCCCTAAGCATCCTGTCCGCCGATGCGACAGCCAACTCTATCGGTATGCCGACATTGTCCCTAACAGCCATTGGTGTGGCCCCTGTACCGGCCCCATGCCCATCTATTATTATTCCGTCAGCCCCCATCCTAGCTATGCCGACTGCTATGTATGGCGTATAGTTGGTTGCAGCTATCTTAACCAGGACTGGCTTACCTGTAGCCTCCTTTAGGGCATCAATCCTCTGTTTGAGGTCCTCTATAGAGTATATGTCGTGGTGTGGGGCTGGGGATAATGCATCGACGCCGACGGGTATCCTCCTAACCATTGATATTGGCTTAGTTACCTTACTGCCAGGTAAATGACCCCCAATACCAGGCTTAGCCCCCTGCCCAATCTTGATAACAATGCCCATGCCAGCCATTAGGGTGTTTATATCGACCCCAAACCTGGCCGAGGCCCACTGTACGAAAATCCTCCTATGCCTAGCAACCTCAGGGTGTAGGCCACCTTCACCCGTACCGCTTATCAACATTAGCTCGTCGGCAGCCTCAGCCTCAACAATGTTGGGCACCCCTGCGAGGGATCCAAACGACATGTCGGCAAGGTATATTGGCGCGGCGACATCTATGCCTGCTATTTTAGACGCTAGACTTGACCTATGGGCCTCGTCACCCCTAAGCCTAATTTCATCAAGCCCGAAGCTTAGCCTATCAAGAATCCTATACCTCCTAGGCCAACTCCTGAAAATCCTCTGGGGCCTACCGCTCAGGGCCATCTTCCTAATCTCGGCCTGAATATCCCTGGACCAGAAGTCCCTGTCGAAGCCCCTGTTTGTTACTGGGAGGAATTCCTCAACAACCTTAACCTTATTTAGGTTAAATATCGATGCCACTAAACTATTTAGGCTAATCCATTGCTTATAAATATTTCCCCAAATTTAGATTGGCTATATTACCTTATTCTAGGGATATTGATTCATCAAGCAGAATATCTGTTATTGAAGCACCCCTAGTCACCACTGTATACTTTAGGCCTAGGTAGTCGTCTACGAAGCCTTGGCCTAGGTTGAAATAGCTTGCATACTCTGTTAGGACGGGTTTAAGTTCCTTAACCTCATCCTCCGTTAACTCCCTGTACTCAACGTTCGGCTTATTGAACCTCATGAGCTTATACGCCTTTTCAAGGGCCTTCACATACTCCCTCCCCTCCTCAATGGCCTCCTTAAGCGCCTTAACCTCAACGTCGGATGGGGCTAGGCCTATCTTGGATTCATCAACCCTCCCCCTTATGTATATCCTGCCGCCGACCATACCGCTTCCAACATACCTCCCCGTCAACTCTAGTGGCTTGCCGAGGGCGTCTATTCCAAGGACCATTATTACGCCTCCAGCCATATACTCCCCAAGGTAGTCGTCGACCCTACCCCCAATAACCATGTATGGCCTCTTATCCACGTACTCCCTCATCTGTATGCCAACCCTATTGCCTGCACTCCCCCTGACGAATATGTAGCCTCCCTGGAGGGTCTGGCCTAGTACATCCCTTGCATCGCCGTGTATCACAACCTTACCCCCATGCATCGTGTCCGCTACGTCGTCCTGGGCGTTTCCGTAGACTACGAACTCCACTCCTTCGTTTAGGTTTGCCAGCGAGTTGCCTGGCGTCCCATATATCTCAATCCTCACACCCCTTACACCATGCCTAGGCAGGTTAACCCCTATGAACCTCTGCCCATTGACGTTCACAACCCTCACAACCCTATGCCCCTCCTTAACCATCCTCAATATCTGTTCATTAACCTCCCTATACCCCAGGCCCCCAGCATCTATTACGTTTGGCCCAATGTACCTTGGGAAGCTCCTCCTTGGGAAGAAGACCTCAACCTCCTCAAGGGGCCTACCCCAGGCTATTATGCCCCTTTTAGCGGATACTATGAAGTAGCCCCCTGGTTTAAGGGTCCACACCCTCGCATTTGGGGATACTGCCCTTATTTGAGCCTCCTCACTTGCGACATAGTAGTTGTCCTCGTCATAGCCTACGACAACGGGCCTTAGCTTAAACCTGTCCGCCACAGCCACCATGTATAGGTCGTTGTTGTGCCATAGCCCCACGACTATTGTGAATGGGCCATCAAGCCTAGCCCACCTAAACCTCCTAAGCAGTTCAGCTAAATATGGGTCGCTAATGCTCTTGGTTGGTGGATTCACAAGTATCTTCACGGCATCTTCAATGCTTAACCCATATACGTTAATCATGTAGTGCAGTAGGTATGCGACAGCCTCACTATCGGTGCCGACGAGGCCGCTAACACCTAGGGTTAGGGACATGTGCAATGCGTGGATTCCATATGAACTCAACTCGCCGTTGTGTGCAACGGCAAGGTCGCCTAGGGAGAATGGGTGTGACCAGTAGGGTAGGTATCCTGGCGAGTTTGTGGGGAACCTCGTGTGTGCAATCCATAGGTCTGCCTCAACTTTAGATAACCCATATAGCTTAGCTATGTCGTCAGGCTGCCCAACACCCTTAAACACCCTAATGTGCCTACCCCAGTAGTATATCCTCCCAGCCCTACCATCCATCCAAAGGGCCCTGTTGACTTCATGGGCGACTTCGGTTAATCGCCCATCCCCATCAACCGTGTATTCGACATCTACAATGCCCTTATGCCTAGCTCGAATATTCCTACCAACTATGCTAAACCCCTCATCTATCAGAGACTCCTCGACTGTATTTACAACGTCGTTAAACCTATCCTCCCTGGCAAATACGCCTATGTTCAATGGCCCCTCCTTAACGTTAAATGTTGCGAAGCCAGCCCCAAGCCCAGCCCCCCTCGGCTTGGCTGGTTCCATAGCCTCTATAGCCACTTCCCCTGGAATTGGATCAGATCCTGGTCTTCTAAGGATTCCTAGTAGGCCACAGCTGTCTATATACTTATTCACTATAGCCATTTACTGTCAATAAATATTGGTGTAGGGGAATTATTTAAGTTTTACCCACTAATTTAGATTTAAAGGAATTAGATATATAGGTTTTAGTTTTATGGATTTTAGTTAAATAGCCTTTAAACTCACGCAGTTGTCAAATACCTGTAGTACTCCCAGTCTGTTATGACGTTCCAAGTCTTCTCCCATGGGCCAACCTTAGTTAGGTAGTCCTCCCACTCACCCTGCTTATACTTAATATACGCATTGACGAGTTCGCTAGGTAGCTCTGAGGCTAGGAAGCTCTTGCCAAGCTCCTTAAGGGCACTCTCCAACGTTGCAGGCGTCTCGGGGGCGTTTGGAAGCTCGTAGGCGACTTCATCAACGGGCTCTGGAGGCTCCTTCCTCTCGTCAAGGCCCTTAAGGGCTGTTAGCACTATTCCTGCGAAGGCCAGGTATGGGTTCATTGATGGGTCAGGCAGCCTGAATTCAATCCTGTTAATCCTCATCTTGTATTGAGGAACCCTAATCATGGCGGATCTATTCGCATAACCCCACACAATCCTTGTGGGCGCCTCGTGGTGTGGTACAAGCCTCTTATACGAATTGACGAGCGGCGCAACCAGCGCGCTTAACGGCCTTGCATTGCTCAATATTGAACTTATGACGTATCCACACTCCTCAGTTATCTTACCTGTACTGCTCTGGAATAGGTTTGTACCATCCTTCCACACGCTCATGTGCGTATGGGCGCCGCTGCCGTTAACGCCCCAGAATGGCTTAGGCATGAAGGTTGCCTTAAGGCCATATTTAGTTGCAAGGTCCTTAGCCATAATCTTGAAGTATATTACCTGGTCAGCAAGCCTTAATGGGTCGGCGGCGCCTATGTTGATTTCGTATTGGCTTGGGGCAACCTCATGGTGGGTCTTCGTGTAGTTTATGCCAGCCTCAGCGAGCATGCTTATGACATCCTTCATGAACCCTGACTGCACCGTAGTATTCCAGCCATCGAAGTAAACCCCATTGTCGGCCAACGTGGGCTTACCCCCATCCTCCTTAACCACGAAGAACTCTATCTCAACACCCATCAGGAAGCTGTAGCCCCTGGACCTAGCGGCCGACAGCACATTGTCAAGAACTCTCCTTGGATCCAGTGGAGATGGCTTATCGCCTATGTCTGAAACGAGCGTGAACACGTCCGCAACCTTCCCATCCTGCCAATACTCAATGTAGACGGACCTGGGGTCAACGTAGGCGACGAAGTCGCTCCTATTCACCGTCGAGTACGACGGTATTGATGACGCATCGAAGGGCATTCCATCTATGAAGAGGTCCTTAGCCATATCTATTGGAACTATCTCGGATCTAGGCGCACCGTTTATATCGACGACTATGAACTTAACGTACTTTACACCCGACGCCTTAAGTATCCTCCATAGGTCCACGGGCTCCATCTCAAAGCTCCTCAGGGGCATAAATAGGTCTGCACAACCCCTTTATAAATTTTACGTATAAATATTTATTGAACCTAGTTATCTATATAAAGAATATAGAGCGAGTATACAGGATGGCTAAGCTACATCCAGCCAACAACCCACGCCCATTAGGCCTCCTTTTAAATTCTTAATTGTCGATTTAACTAAAAATACCCGTGTATAACAGTCTATGCGACTATTTATCTGCTGTGGATTTAGTTAAATAGTCTAGTTGCTGTGCCTTAAGATGATTCAATATTCACTGCATAATGTATTAACCGTTTTAAAACTTGTGGCTTAGGGGCTTTTAGTGGAGGATCAGTTGCTTCAACCGGTTAGGGGGATGGTTGATTGGACCCCGGACAAATACTATGCATTGCTCACGGTGGCTAGGAGGATGTCTGCGGTGGCTGAGGCTTATGGATATAGGGCTATTGAGACGCCTGCCCTTGAGCATTTCGAGGTCCTTAAGGCTAAGGCAGGTGAAGAGGTTGTTAACGAGATATACTACTTCAGGGATAAGGCTGGTAGGGAGCTGGGCCTCAGGTTCGACATGACGGTCCCCGTGGCTAGGGTCGTCTCATACAGGGTTGATTTACCTAAACCAATTAGGCTATATTACTTCACCAAGGTTTGGAGGTATGACGAGCCCCAGTTCGGTAGGTTTAGGGAGTTTCACCAATTTGGGGTTGAGCACATAGGCTCAGGTGGCGTTGAGGCTGATGCAGAGGTGATTGCGGTCTCCCTGAGGGCCCTTGAAGCCGTGGGTTCAGCCGACTACACAGCCCATGTGAGCGATAGGAGGATTATGGACAACATCCTCGAATCTAGGGGTGTTGGGGGGTCTCGTGAAGACGTATTGAGGATACTGGATAAGAGGGGTAAGGTGCCTGATGAGGAGCTTGTGAAAATGCTCATGGGTAGGGGTTTAAGTAAAGATATTGCCGAGGACCTAGTCAACATAGCCAACGTCAATACGCCAATAATGGAGGCTGCACACACCTTATCCGAGCTCAGGGTCAGGAAGGACCTCGTGGATTACGTCGAGTCCCTTGCAACCCTTCTAAACGACTATGGATTGGCTAATAGGGCTGTCCTAGACCTAGGCATTGTGAGGGGCCTAGACTACTACACGGGCTTCGTATATGAAATATATGTCAAGGACTTTAAACTAGCCGTTGGAGGCGGCGGTAGGTACGATGACTTAGTGAGGATCTATTCAGGGCAGGACATGCCGGCTACAGGGTTTGCAATAGGCGTTGAAAGGGTTATGATGGCCCTCAACATTCAGCAGAATCCACCGAAGGTAGACTACTACATATATCCAATTTCAAGGGAGCAATATAGCCTAGCCGTAAGGATTTCCGAAAACCTCCGGAGGAGGGGCTTAAGCGTAGTGCTGGATGTAGGTAAGCCTAGCCTAAGGTCGGCATTGGAGTATGCATCTAAAATAGGCGCATCTAAATTCATTATAGTAGGGCCTAGGGAGGTTTCAAAAGGAGTTGTTAGGGTTAGGGATATGGAAAAGTGGAGTGAGGTGGAGGAGCCTCTTAACAACTACATCGGCTAAGGGGTCGTTGGGTTGGGCGCTTAAAGGAACATTTATAAAGGTTAGATAGGTAATACCTGTATGTCCATATTTGGCGGTAGGAGGGATTGGCAGAGCGAGGTCCTTAACCAATTAAGCCAATTGGCATCAGGGGTATCTAGCATTAATGAGCAGCAGCGGGCATTAGGCAATGAGCTAGGTAATGTTAGGGCCATGCTGCAGGGCATAATGGCTGAGTTGGGTAGGTTAAGTAAGGTTGTCCAGGACGTATCAACGATAGTTAGGGATATTGTGGCAGCCCAGGATAAAAGGATAAGTGACTTAAACGACCTGTATCAGAGGTTTAGCCAGGCCACAGACAGCTACCTGAATGCAATCTCAAGCCTACTCAATAGGCTGAACGACCTTTCAAAGGTCATGGAGGCCTCAGCCAATAACCTGGCCGGCAGCATTAACCAGGTTAGCAAGGTGCTTAACGATAGCTTGAACATGCTGACGGTTATTGACAGTAAGCTTAACGACATATCCCAGAGGTCCAGTAAACTCCTCGAAGAATTCAATGAAATAAACCAGATTGTAGCCAAGCTCCAGGCAGCCAGCTATGAGGCTATTAATAGGCAGAGGGAGCTTGAGGCAAGGATACTTGAGTTAGCTAACAGGGAGAGCGAGCTCAAGGTTAGGGAGGAGGCTCTTAATAAGAGGGAGGAGGAGGTTAAGAGGCTTGAGAAGGAGCTTGAGGATGAGAGGGCTAAGATAAGTGCAGCCTCCGAGGTTTTCAACAACCTATCCAGGCTTTCGGACGATGTGAAAGCCATCTTAACTCAATTGGCTAGTAGGCTTGATGAATATGAGAAGAGGCGTAGGGAGCTTGATGAAAGGGAGAGTAAGCTCAGGGAGCTTGAGGCAAATTTAAGGAGCCTAGAGTCCAAGCTACAGCTTGAGGCTGCTAGGCTTGAGGCCGAGTCCGCCAGGTTGAAGGAGCTTGAGAAGAAGGAGGAGGAGATTAAAAGTAGGTTGCAGGAGTTGGCTAAGAGGGAGGCTGAGGTTAAGGATAGGGAGGAGAAGGTTAACAGGATGATGCAGGAGTGGGAGAGGAAGAATAATGAGTTGAAGGAGCTTGAGGCAAGGCTCAATGCTTACAGGGAGGAGGTTGAGAGGAGGCGTAAGGAGCTTGAGGAGCTTGAAACCCAGATTGCATCAAGGAGAAAGGAGCTTGAAGAGAGGCTACAACCCCTCGTAGTTAGGCTTACTGAGGAGGAGAGGAGGTTGGCTGAGTGGGAGAGGAGGCTCCTTGAACGCGAGAGGGAGCTTGTAAACTACCAGAGGTCCCTGGTGGTTAGGGAGAGTATGCTTATTGAGCTTAAGGAGAAGCTTGACGAACAGGCAGCCGAACTTAAGAATAGGCAGGCCGAGTATGAGGACTTGAAGAGGAGGTATGAGGAACTGCTTAAACACTGTAAGCAAGCCCAGTGAAGTTAAAGTAGCTGGAATCGACCCATCATTAAGGAGGCCTAGTGGCGTGGCTGTAATTGAAGGCGGCCGCCTCAAATCATGGCTAGCGGACTGGGGTGACGTAGCCAGGGATGTGTCGGGTTCACTGGGTATTGCAATAGATGCGCCGCTAACCCTACCCAAATCAGGCTACTTCAGGGATGTGGATAAGGCAATGGTTAGGCTTGGCCTCAGGGTACTACCCCCAGGCTGGAGGTGGATGAGGGAGCTGGCTCTTAAGTCCATTGAGTTGGCGTCTAGGTTGAGGGAGGGTGGTTCAATAGTTATTGAGACTCACCCAAGGAGCGTCCTAAAGTACCTGAATATTGGAAGCCTCGAGGAATTAGCATCATTACTGGGCGTCACCATCAATGAGGTTAATGGAGGTAGAGATGCCGTAGATGCCGCAGTCTGCGCCCTAGTAGCCTACTCATATGTGGTTTGCGCCTCAGAACCCGTTAAAGGCAGTGATGGTGAAATATACCTGGTTAGTAGGCGCGTCCTCAATCATAATATTGCTTTACCGGGCAGTAAATCTTATTAAGAGAGGCATGTTTAAATAGCCGTGAGTGCGCCATCAGGCCTTAAATTCACGTACCCGGATGGTAAGGAGTGGTACCTGATAATGAACGCCATAGCAGTCCTCATAGAGGAGGCCGCCTTAACGTTGACTAAGGATGGGGTTAGGTTGAGGGCCCTTGACCCCTCCAGGACAGCCATGGTTGACTTATACATGCCTAGGACGGTCTTCGACGAATACCCCGACGTTGAGCAGGACGTAAACATAGGCCTCAACTTCGGTGAGGTTAAGAAGATACTGCAGAGGGCTGGTAAGGGCAGTTCAGTCACCTTTGAGGTTGAGGAGAATAGCCTGAAAATAAGGATGGTTGGTAAGGTGACGAGGACTGTTAAACTACCCCTACTCGATGTGCCTGTTGAACAGCTACCAACCCCAAAGGTCGTATTCACAGTGACGGCTAAGCTAGCCAGCGATGCCTTTAGGCAGGCTATAAAGGATATTGAGGTTATTGCCGATGCAGCCAAGTTTGAGGGTAAGGAGGATGGGCTGTATATAAGGGCTGTTAGCGATAAGGGTGAGGCTGAGGTTAAGTTTGAGAGGGGTGGTGAAGTCATGTTCGAGTACGATAATAAGGAGAATGCGACAGCCACATACAGCATAGACTACCTCTCAGACATATCCGGGAGGGCCTACCAGATAAGCGACATAGTTACGATAGAGTTCGCAACGCAAAAGCCCATATCACTGACGTTTGAGATTGCGGGTGGTGGGACATTAACCTACTTCGTAGCCCCAAGGATAGAGTAGTTGACCAAACCCTAAGGTACCTAGAGGTGCTCTTCAGGAACTACTACAGGAACAGCTTCAACCCACCCAACGTACCTAGGGTTAGTGAGAGGGAGTTCGCCTTCCAATTCTTTGAATCAGAATCAATGGTTAGGCATAGGGGCTTCAGCAACTGGGGTGAGTTAGCGAAATTCCTCGTCGATAAGGCGCCTAGGCACGTATACATGTCCAGCGCCTACTTCAAAAACCCCCAGGCCGAGGATATGGAGGCTAAGGGTTGGCTTGGGGCAGACCTAGTCTTCGATATTGACGGAGACCACTTACCCACGGAGGAGTGTAAGTCAAGTGAATTAGTTACATTAGGGTGCCTCAACGATGCGTTAAACGAAGCCAGGAAGCTTGTAGAGGTCTTAGTTTATGAATTCGGCGTAGAGGAGAAGTATATTAGAGTTACCTTCAGTGGCCATAGGGGATTCCACATACATGTTGAAGGCCCTGACGAGGTTATTAGGCTTGGGCAGGATGAGAGGAGGATGATTGTTGAGTATTTGACGGCGAAGTCAAATGTAGTAAACCAACTCATGGTTAGGGATAAGGCTGGGCATGGAAGGTTAGTTAAGGTTGATGAGGCTGATGAAAGGGTGTTGAAGGCGTATGGTAGCCTGGGCAGGTTGGTTAAGGCCCTAAGGGAACATAACATTAAGGCTAGCGTTAGGGGTATTGGTAAAATTCCTCAGGACGTATTCGCAATACATGTTGATGAGGTTGTTACAATAGATGTTAATAGGCTCATTAGGATGCCGAACAGCCTACACGGCAAGACGGGTTTGAGGGTTGCTGAATTAACGATAGATGAGCTTTACGGGGACCTCCAAAAGATTATTGAAAAATCAATAGCCTTTAAGAGGGGTTCACCCAGGGTTAGGTTAACGCAGAGGATCGGCGTCAGGGAGGTTTTGGGCGAGAGGATTAATGTTAATGAGCCTGGTGAGGAGGAGTCATTGCCCATATATGTTGCGGTGTACCTAATGGCTAAAGGGCTTGCCCAACTGGCAGAGTAGTCACCTCCACTTAACCCTAGGCTTAATAACATGCTCCTTAGCCTTAATCCTATCAGCATACTTAGCTAAGTCCCTTAAAATCACCTTAACCTCATCCTTAAGGGCCCTGGACAAGCCATATATGCCTAGCCTCCTTAAAACATTCCTCTCAGGCTCATAGGGCAGCTCCTCCTCAGGCTCAACCCTTGGGTTAGGTATGTGGACTATTTCAGGTTCATAACCTAGAACCTCCCTACTCGCCTCGGCAACAATCCTGGCGACGTCGTTTAGCCTAAGGATCTCCCTATAATGGTGCGTTACCCTGAATTCACCTTCACTCGGCGGGTTCTTCAATAGGGCGTATAGCGCGGTTATGGTGTCTTCAAGGGATGTGAAGCCCTTCTTCTGTAAGCCACTACCATAGACCGTCAGTGGGTGTCCTATGACTGCCTGGGCGCAGAACCTGTTGAAGACAGTACCCCATACGTCGTCGAAGTCGAACCTCGTGAACAGGGCATCGTCAACAATGTCCTTGGTCCTAGTTCCGTAAACCGGCCCCTGGTGGAAGTCGGTTATCGTTAGGCCCCATAGCCTGTTAGCGTAGGCCAGCATGTATGAGTCGAAGACCTTGCTCCAATGGTACCACGAACCAGCCCACCTGGGTACGAAAATCCTATCCTTAACGCCCTCAATGACGGCGTCCACGAAGGCTGATTCAGGTATCCTGAAGGCGGGGTACCCATACTCACCCAGGGTACCCATCTTAAGTATATGTATTTTCCTGTCAACATCCCTGACAGCATATATTACGTTTAATGTAGTCTTCAGATTATTAACTATCGTATATGATGCGTGGTGGACATCTATCATTGAGTAGGGTGCAGAGCGCTGCTCAGCAAAGTGAACTATGGCGTCGGGCCTATACCTCTCGACGAGGTGCCTCACGGTGTCGTAATCTGAGGCATCCCCCTCATGGAATACTATTTTTGATCCGTAAATCTCCTCAACAGCCCTAACCCTATCCTCCATGGTTAAAATGGGTAATGCTGACCATGAGCCAACCTCCTCAACAGCCCTCCTAGTATAGAAATTGTCTAGGCCAACGACCTCATGGCCCTCCCTAACAAGCCTAAGCGCTAGGGCCCAGCCCAGGTAGCCGTCAATGCCGAGTATAAGCACCTTCACAAGGCACCCTAAACCTGGGTTAAATAACGCTAACTCCCCCTAAATGACTAAGCTTTATAAGGTAAGGTTTATTTGAGTTGATGTGAAGGTGTTTATAAGTGATGAGCTTAAGGATTGGGATATAGCGATGGGCGTTGGTGTAGTTAAGGGGGTTAACAATAGGGTTGATCCAAACATACTCAACCAGCTTATAGAAAGTACAGTTGACCAGGTTAGGTCAAGCCTAAGCCTAGACTCTCTTAAAGATGACCCAGTCATAAGGCTTTACAGGGACTTCTACTGGAGGCTTGGGATAGATCCAACTAAGCAGAGGCCATCCCAAGAGGCCTTGATAAGGAGGATTCTGCGCGGGGAGTTTCCAAGGATAAACCCAGTCGTGGATATAGGTAATATAGTCAGCGTTAAGTATAAGGTTCCAGTCGGCCTATATGACTTAAGGAAGATAGGCAGTGTTGAATACATAGTGCTTAGATACGCCGCAGAGGGCGAATACTTCACGCCTCTTGGCTCACCTAAAATGAACCTTAAGGGTAATCAAATAGTCCTGGCCTCAAGCGATGGTAAGGTGATACACGTATACCCCTATAGGGATTCTGAGTTAACGAAGATTGATGAATTTACTGAAGACGTCCTAATGGTTACGGCTGGCGTTAGGGGCGTTGACGATGGCGTATTGTTAGATGCCTTAAGCGAATTGGGGGTCCTTATGGAGAGGTATCTTGGGGGTTCTTTCATGGCCCATGGCATAGTTAAGGTTGGCAGATCCCTAATAATCAACGTATAGGTGTTTACTGTTAGGCCCTCCAACTTGCCTTAAGCTTCAGAAATTCCCTAAGGACTTCGACCTCGTCTTGCGATAGGTAATCCTTATACTGCATCATTAGCTTGGCTGCATGCTCCTGGGGTACGTCGACGTAGAGTACATCACCCTCCCTAACATGCCTACCAACCATTACGTTGCCTTCTATGGAAATGGCTACAGCCATCCCAGCCTTGGCCACTGGTATTGGCTTACCCTTATCCTGGATCTGCATTATAACCCCAACCTCCTTACCGTCACGCCTAACAAGCCTATATCCGGGCTTTATCAATCCTCCAAGGACCTGGACCCCAACTATGGCTGGGTTACTCCTCCTAAATACGTAGCCTGGCAGTATCTGTATCTTCCCGGGCCTAATGAGCTTGTTTAACTCAGCCTCTATCAAATTCCTCCTCTCCTCATTAAACCACTTGGTGAATTCTTCAACAAGCCTGTAAAGTATGCTGTTTTGGAATATTGGTACGAGCTGGGCCTTAGCCTCATCTTCAACATCCTTAGGTACCTTAACGTTGAAGGCCAGTATTACGCCGTATAGCGGGTTCTTCTTCCTAACAACAGAGGCCTCAACCACATCCCTCCTAGACACGGGCCCTATGTCAGCCTTCCTGACCGGTATGCTCTGGGCCTTGAGATACTGGACCATTGCCTCCAAGGTACCTAACGTATCGGCCTTAGCTATGACACCCTCCTTATCCGTACTTATCCTAATGGCCTCAGCCTCCTTAACAACCTCATCTACGAGGGGTTTAGCGTCTCCCCAAGCCACAAGTAATGGTGACCCTGGCGTCACGGACTCTAGGCCATCTGCAACTATTTTGACGCCTGCAGCCGCCTTAACCTCATCCATGTACAGGAATTTGTCCTCGGGATCCCTCATCTCGTCGAGGGGCTTGGGCATTATGAGCATCCTCACCTTGGTCACCACAGGCCCATTTAGGCCTATGGCGACTACAGTATCGCCCCTCCTAACCATGCCGTCGTACAGGACTACGTCTGCAGTTACCCCAAGCCCTTTCTCCTCCTTAACCCCCATCACAACGCCCCTGCCTGGGCTTGAGGTATTGACCCTGAGCCTCTCCTTAACGAGCCTTTGGCTTAAACCAGCCATTATAACTAGCAGGTCTGGTATACCCTCCCCAGTCACCGCTGATGTGGGTATTATCGGTATCTGCCTCGTGAAGTCGGTAACCCTGTCGAATCGCTCAGCCTCAAGCCCCTGCCTATTGAACTCCTCAATAATCCTCACTAGGGCCTCCTCAAGCCTACCCTGCACATCCTCATCCTGGGCCTTGTACGAGTCCAATATTGACGCATTGGGTATGGGCCTCCAGCCATATATCCTGTCAACCTTATTGGCGGCGACTAGGAATGGTATATTCCTCTCCTTCAACAGTATGAGGCTCTCATAGGTCTGCTCCTCAAAACCCCTGGTAATGTCTATGACTAATATTGCCAAGTCTGCAACAGACCCACCCCTCCTCCTAAGGTTTGAGAAGGCTGCGTGGCCTGGCGTATCAACCATTAGGAAGCCCTTAACCCAAATCTTACCCCTAAGCCTATACCTATCTATGAGTGTTGATGCGTACTTCTCTATGGCTGGCCAGGGTAGGTATGATAGGCCGATATGCTGCGTTATCATGCCAGGCTCCCTGTAGGCAACCATGGTGTTCCTAATCTTGTCTAGGAGCAGGGTCTTCCCAACATCCACGTGGCCAACCACAACCACTATGGGCGCCCTATACTCCTCAGACATAGCAATTAGCTAACCTACATTAGCTAGTTAATAAAGCTTTCACCGAACCATCGAAAATTAACTAATCTAGGACTATACCTGAATCTCCCTGTAGCCGGCATCCCTAGTTATGGTAACTACATCAACCCCCTCCCCACTACCTGGGTCGTGGAGCATCGCCGCCCTAACGGCCCTTACAGCCAGTTTAATGGCGTCGTCAAGGTTCATGCCGTCCCTGTAGCCATCTTCAAGGACGCCGAAGGCTGTTGGTGAACCACTCCCAGTCGCCATGAACCTATCCTCCCTCGTGAAGCTTCCATACCAGTCAACGGCATATAGTATCGGCCCCTCCTCCCTATCAACACCGCCTATTATCATGTGGGCTATGTATATTATGGGCCTGCTGTAGAACATTATGACTGATGCGTAGTTTGCTAGGCTCCTTATTGGTATTGGTGCGTTATGCTGCACCTTATAGTCTATGGCTAGCCTGGTCAGTTCATTTAATATCATCTGTACGTCGGCCACAGCCCCACTCATTGTGGCTGCGGCGTGTTCATCAATCTTCCAAATCTTCTTACCCCTCTTATGGGCTATGTAGTAGCCCGCGGTAACCCTCCTATCCGTCGCTAGGACGACGCCCTCCTTAGTAACTATGCCTACTGTCGTTGTCCCAGTCCTAAGTATATTTAACCTACCCTCCACCTCAACCACCCTGCTGGCCCTGTGCCTGGGCCGCCTGTGCTTGTTGGGCTTGGGCCTGCTGCTGGGCTGGCTGCTGCGCCTCCCTCGAAACCTCAAGCTCCTCAATGAACGTTATCTTCTTAACGTCACTAAACCTCCTAGCCAACTCTTCAGCTATCCTAAACTTCAAAGACCCAATACCCTCTATGAACAATGTTTCTGGGGGCATTTTAATCGTTAACTGGCCCTCCTCATGCTTCACATCAACCTTACTTAAATCTAGCTTAGGCAGATACTGCCTAATTATCTCCTTAACCTTCTCCTCATCGGTTGTGAGCTTCTTAACAACCTTAGCGGTGACTATGAGTGTCTTGCCAGCCAGCGGGTGGTTGAAGTCTAGGATGACCCTGCCGCTGGAGACTGAGACGACCCTAGCCCTCTGATTATTATACTCCACAATGTCGCCAACCCTGGGTAGCCTACCTGCCCTGTAGAACTCCCTTATTGAAACAACCTTAACCTTATTCTGATCCCTCTGCCCAAAGGCCTTCTCAGGGGGTATTTCAACAGTGATTTCCTGCCCAACGTCACTGTTCAGTAATGCCTGTTCAAGGGGTTCGAATAGGCTTGTTTCGCCAAGTATAATTAGCCTCGGCCCATATGCCTGGTTTGGGTCATATATATTGGCCTCCTTAGCCTTATCCTCGCTGGTCGTTTCAACAACCTTATTATCATCCTTAGTCACCACCGTGTAGTCTAAAAGTATGTAGTCGCCCTTCTGAAGTGTCATCATGAACCACCCTCCTCACCCATTTTAACGCTTTCCTCGCCAGCCTCAGCCATCAGCCTCTTCATCTGTGAGGTTATGTAGCCTGCAACCCTATTCCTAACCCTCTTACTAATTCCCTCCACCAGCTGGGCCACTTGCCTCTTATTATTCTCGAAGTCCGCATTGAACCTATCCGGATACCTCTGCATCAGCTCCCTGGCTAGCCTCTTAATGTATGCTGGCCTAACCTTACCCACGGGGAGGCTTGAATCCGCTGGTTTTAAACGTTTTCATGGTCGTATGCGTAGCTTAAGGCCGCATTAATGGCCTCACTATCCCCATAGCCCCTAATCCTGGCTGCAACATCCCTTAAAGCGCCCCTAATCCTATCGTAGGCCCATCCAAAGCAGCCCACGTTAATCTCCTTAACTAGGGCAACTAGGTTTCCGCTAATGTTGACTAAACCCTCCCTACCCATGGACTCTAATTCATCTAGGAGGTCATTACTGAAGAGTAAACCCTCCTCAATGGTCCAGTTAAATATGCTTACGCCGCTAATCCTCTCGGCCATGAATAGCAGCGCGGCCAGCTTATCTAGGCTTAGGCTGCCTCCCATTGAGTTTAAGGCCTCTAGAACAATACACCTCTTAAGCTCCACACCCTCAAGCCATCCGGCTGCTTATACGCATTACGAATCCTCCTCGACAACCTTGACGCCTAGAAGCCTTGCAAACTCCTTAACCTCCTCCCTGAAGTCGCCGTATATCAAGACCCTGTGGTATCCATTACTGTAAACCCACCTTTCGGCAACCCTCTTCGCATTCCCAACTGCCACAAGCTTCGTTGCGCATAATTGCCTCCAGTAAATGTTGTCGATAGCCTTGGCGACATGTATGCTTAAAACCCTTGTAATGGGGTTGAAGCCCATCACGGTTACAGGCTCGTTGACCGGTAGTTTAACATGTATTGAAGCATGCTTACTACCTCCATGTGCATCAGTTATGATGTAGGGTACCTCAGGCTTGTCTAAGCCGTGGGGGTTTGTTGGTGCATAGCAGTGCCAGTATATGAATCTGCCGTTGACGGTGTCCACACCTGGGTCATTTACGAAGCCTGGCCTGTTGAATAGGTATTTGCCTATAAGCAGGGGTATTATCGAATATACGTCAGCCTCACATACAGGTATGACGTCCTCATACCAAAGCTGCATATAGCCTAGACACGGCCATGCATCAATAAGGCCTGTGCTAACGTTCATTATGCAGTCGAATGCCATAACATTAGCCCCAGTATCCCTCAGGGCATCCTTCATAGCCAGGTAGAGCCTAGCCGCCTTAACAACATCAATCCTTGAGGGGTCGAGGAACTGTGAAGCACCCCTAATCCACCTCTCAGCCCAGTCCTCAGCATCCTTATCATTAACCTTATTGTAATATCTCTCGATGAAGTCCCTCAGGTCCATGAATACGAATGTTAAACCGAACCTAGCCTGAAGCTCCGCAATAGCCCTCGAAACCTCCGTGGCGTTTGGGAATGCCCAATTCATGTAGTTTATCAAATTCCTTGCAGTCACCAGGAGGACCCTACTCCTCCTAATCTTATCCAGGGCTATTAGGTATTTGACCTTGTCTAAGACCTGTTTACCCAACACATCCTCTGTAACAATACCTAAGACTGGGTAGCCGTCGTCAACGGCCTCTGCAACGTCGATTAGGAAGTTTGGTGAACCCTCCATAGTCCTGGCAATGTAAAGTATCGGCCTACCACTCCTGAGGAGGGCCCTAACAATGCCCTGGCTGACAACCCTAACGTTAAAGACTAGGAACCCTGAAGAGTCGCTTTCAGCTTTAAGAACTGTTAGTGCGTCGTCAATAGTCTTAACGTCGTATGGCTTAAAATCGACCCCTGGATAAGCGCCCCTAAGGGCTTTCAAAACATCATCCCTGCTTAGGAATTCGGGCTCAAAGGGCCCTAGGAAGATTACAGGTACCTTAACCATGCCTGGTAAGCGCCTAGGCCCTATTAAACATAGCACATTAACGCTGCGTAAACGTGTTGAATTTAAAATGCCCGGCGTCTAAATATTAAGCATAGGGCATATTCAATGCGCTCAACATTATTTTACATAATTCTTAGATTAGGCAAAAATTTAAATACAACGGATGGCTTACAACAGTGTGAATATCACCGATGACTTAATATACTTAACCTTCGACTACATCCATTCCACAGACTGGACTGCGGATACTATGGGTGATGAGTATGTTTTCAACGTATTAAACGCCTACGTTGATGTTGAGAGGGATTACGTTTTAGAATTCGCAATGGTTAAGGTTATGAATAGGGATAGCCTCAAACACCTATTAAAGGTCCTTAAGATACATAGGAATATTAAAGATATTGTATCCTTCAGGCCTGTAAACTACGGCTACCCCAAATACATATTAACGGTCCTTAGGGGCGATGCGCTCGACAGCACAAGGTATACTGCACACGCCCTCGGTGGTATTGAGGTTAAGGCAATATACGAAGGTGGGATTGAGCACTGGGGCTTCATATTCCCTACAGAAAACTCGGTCAGGGCCTTCTTAACAATGGTTAGTAGGAGGGGGAGTGTTGGTAAAGTTAAGATTAAGGAGGTGGATCTAGATAACCTATTAGCGGATTCCCTTAAGAAGGCTTCACTAATACTCACGTCCAGTGAATTTAAAGTACTTTCAATAGCCTATAATAGGGGTTTCTTCGAGGTCCCAAGGAGGGTTAAGCTTGATGAATTAGCCAGGGAGTTGGGATTATCCAAATCCACCGTGGATGGCTACATTAGGGAGGGTGTACGCAAGATACTAGGCTTCATATTCGAAGACGATATATGATGCTGATCTACCTTAAATCGTCACCATTTTTACCACCAACACTCCTCAAATACTCCGCAACATCTACATGGTTATATAGTTCAGCGTAGTCGAGGGGCGTTATGCCCGATGACGTTAACGCATTGACGTTAGCCCCATGTTCAACAAGAACCTTAACAACTTCAAGATGGCCGAAGAAGGATGCCAGGTGAAGAGGTGTAACGCCAGTATCATCCTTTGCATTTACATCAGCCCCATATTCAATAAGCCTTTTAACAACCTCAACATGGCCATAGGCGGCAGCCCAATGTAGAGGAGTCCAACCATTAACATCCCTAACATTGACACTAATGCCTCCCCTAACCAACCTATCAACAGACTCAACGTCACCACCTATACAAGCCCTAAACAACTCATCAACACCAGCCATAAAATTAAATAGAAATGAGCCTTAAAATACATTAGGTTAAGTATGGAATTACTCGCATTAATTATTAAACCTTAGCCTTATCATGTGCCCTACCTAGCATGCTCGTTCTTAAAATGCCTAGTCTATTAATGTTTAGTGTCAGAATTTTGTCCTTTCCTTCATGCTTTCTATCAGCCATATGCCCCTTCTTTCAGCCTCCTCTACGGCTCCTGGCGTTGTTCTTAGGCAGTATATGGTTTTGACTACTTTACCTGGGAATTTGCCGGGGAATGCTGATATTGCCTTATTAACCTTTTCGTCGAACTTGGCGATTAACCTAGGGCTTGCTCTTGTTTTTGCCTCACCAATGATTGTTAATTGGCCGTTTGTGCCATATATGTCGAATTCAAACCTGGAGTTTAAGACTACTCTATCAGTCTTAATGTCAATACCCCTCTCCTTAAGTAGGTGCGTTATAACGTCGTTAGCCTCCTCCTCAATGGATGCCGTCATGTTATCGAGCGACCTCTTAATATCACTAACATCCCTCTTAATACTCCTTATCTCTCTCCATATTTTCCCTATTTCCTCCC
>CAYFHR010000004.1:0-28016 GCA_964343155.1 uncultured Thermoproteaceae archaeon
GCCACCTTAGAAATAATCCACCTCTCCCCATTAACCAGGGCCTCTACGTATGATGAATCTGGGTTAATCCAAACGTTTGTTGCGCCGAATATGGTCTCGGGCCTCAGCGTTGCGGCCACTAGGAATGGCCCATCCTCAAGCTTGAATTTTATTAAATTGAATTGAACAATATCAACCCTAACCTCGTCACCACCCCTAATGTCGTGTTCGCCAACGGCCTGGTTCTCGTCAGGTGAGTATAATACCTGGTGTTCGCCCCTAACCAGGAATCCCCTCGACCTCAATTTGGCGTATTGCCAAATTATGAATGAGCTGTAGTCCCAGTCGCCGGTCGTAAACATCCTCCTTAAATCCATCGAATAACCCATCGACTTATAATCCTCAACATACCTATCCTTGAAGAACCTAACAATATTCCACGGGTCCTTAAACCCATCAACAATCTTAGCGGCCTCTGAGGCATCTTTAACGTAGAGCCCCACCTCCCTCCTCAACCTAGCCTCATACTCGGCATCACCCTTAGTTAACCTGTCTGAAACTGCCTGTATTGGGGTTCCTGTTATGTGGAAGGCGAGGGGGAATAGCACATTATACCCCATCATCCTCATGAACCTAGCCACAATGTCGCCGACCGTGAAGGTCCTGCCGTGGCCAATGTGCGGCGGCCCCTCAATATATGGGTAGGGCACTGTTATGAAGAATTTAGGCCTTGACCTATCTACATTAGCCTCAAAGACGCCTTCGCCAAACCACCTAGACTGCCACTTAGCTGACACATTAGCTAACTCCCTCACGAACTCGTCCTTATCCGAGAAGAAACTTCATCATTTAGCCTAGGATTGAAGATATTTAAGCTTTATCTTAAACGAATAGGTGTGGCTGGCTACCGCGAGATTTTGAGGGAGATGGCTGAGGATAGGGTTCATGGAGCCTCATGGTACTTCGCAAGGGCCATAGACCTGGTTGAGGAGGCTCAGGCCGAGGGAATACCTGCCGAGGCTGTTTCCAAAGACCTACTGGGGGTGAGGCCAGGTATGGCTAGTTTAGCCAATGTCGCAGACCTAGTTGGTAGAGCCTATGGGCCAGGCCTGGTAAGGGTGCTTAGGGATTATTGGCTGAGGGCTAGGGGGCTTGTTAAGGAGTCCTTCAGTAGGCTTACCTGGCTTAGAAACGTGGTCACCATAAGCTACTCATCAAACGTAGCTGACTTAGCCAGCAGCCTCAACATTAGGGTCATTCCGCTTGAGTCAAGGCCTGGTGATGAGGCCTTTGAATGGGTTAAAATCGGCTTTAGGCCAGTCCCAGACCTGGCAATGGCGGTATTCGTTAGGGATGCCGACGCAGTAGTCATGGGGTGCGACGGCATGTATATTGATGGGATCTTGAATAAGGTAGGCTCACTCCCACTGGCGCTAACGGCCAAATACCTCAATAAGCCTGTGGTGGTAGTCTTAGAGTCGTTTAAGGCGATAGACTCCCCAACGCCCCCAAGCCTCTTCACGGTCAATTACAATGGGGTTGAAGTACCGTTATTTGAGCAGGTACCCTACAGCCTAATAGACGTTGTTGTTACGGATGTCGGCGTCTTTGAAAGGCCCACCGGGGAGGCGGCCTCAACCATTTCGAGGGAGTTCAGGAGGAGGGTTCTTGAAGCCCTGGGTAAGTTTAAATAATTTAGCTAAATAGGCCCATAGGTGGTTGAGTGTCGTTCAACCTGGTGGTTTCAACGGGCAGGGGGGTTGAGGGCAAGTGCATATATGAGCTTAAGAGGGTTGGCGAAATACTCAACGTGGATATTAAGGCGTCGTTCACGGGGTTCGACGGCCTATTAACAGCAACAGTGAGCAGCGACCCTGTTGAGTTTACGGGGAGGTTGAGGGAGCTTGTGGCTAGGGGCGAGTTCGTGCCTAGGTTCATCCTTAAGGTGGTGCCCATACATGAGGTTGTTAAGACAGACCTAGAGGAAATAGTTGAACATGCAGTTAACCTAGCCCTAGCCAAGATCAATGAGGGTGAGACATATAAGGTTGAGGTTAGGAAGAGGGGCGTTGACCTAAGCAGGATGGAGATTATAGACAAGATAGCCTCTAAGATACCTAGGAAGGTTAAGCTAGAACACCCCGACAAGATAATTCAACTTGAGGTATTTCCAACAAAGACGGGAATAGGGGTTATTAGGGAGTCCGACATATTCAGCCTCCTTAAATTAACCGTAATGCGAAGCTAAGGTGTGTCCAAGCCTATTAGGATTCCTTTAAATAGCCCAGCCAACTGTTGAAAGGGGGTTAGCGTGAAGAGGCCCTATCCACATAATAAGGATATTGCGAGGGCTATAATGAGGGTTCTTTCAGAGAAGCCCTGGGTCAAGCCCATGGACTTCGTGGACGAGGTTAAGAAGGCCCTTGAGGAGGAGGGATTCTACACAGGGCTAGTTAGTGCGAGGAGGATTTGGAGGATATATGAGGAGTATGCTAGGAAGAGGTGGATCTTCGACTACCTAGGCGTCCTCGAGGAGGATGGAGGTGAATAACATAATTACCGATAGGTTTATAAGTAGGAAAAAATTCCTACAATGTGCCTAACGCAGGCGTAGGGCCTTGGGATGGAAGGAGACTAAAAGTATCGGCCTTAATGTCAAGCTTCATAAACAGGACCACTATAGGGTGTTGGGTGTCAGATATGGATATTCTTCTAATTTGTCTGATCCCCCTATATTACCCCTGCATAGAAGGATTTATTAAGGTGAGTAGATATTATGGAACAGAAAGGTAGGCAGGTGCCTTTAAAGATGCGCGTTGTTAAGAGGAGCGGTGTTGAGGAGGATTTTACAGTAGATAAGCTAGCTAGAAGTATAGAGCTTGCTGGGGCACCTAACGTAGGCATGGTTGTTGAATCTGTGGTTAGGCAGTTGAGGGATTCTATAACTACTAGTGAGATATCGGATATTGTGCAGTTGACGATGCTCAACATGATTGTCGACGACTTCAGGTGGCATGATGCCGCCAGAAACTACCTACTATGGGGCGTCTATAAGCAGGTTTGGGGTAAGGATAAGGTTAAGGCCATTAGCAGCGGTTCAATTAAGCTTGAGGAGGCGTATAGGGGTGGGTTTAGGGAGTGGTTTAACCAGGGTTTAAGGCAGGGCTTGTGGAATGAGGAGGCTGCGAAGTTCTATGAACCACATTTAGATGAGCTAGCCAAGCTTATTGAGCCTTCAAGGGACCTACTACTAACGTATAATGGGGTTAGGACGCTCATGAGCAGGTACCTCTTGAAGAGGCTTGACGGCACATTCTTCGAAGCACCCCAATACATGTGGATGAGGATCGCCATGGGGGTCGCCTACGCCGAGTTGAAGTATGGTGAGGATCCGGTGACCTGGGCTGGGAGGTTTTACGAAATGTTGAGCCAATTGAAGTTCCTACCCAACTCACCGACAATGTTCAACTCGCTGACTAAGCTGGGCGAATTATCGGCATGCTTCGTACTGCCTGTTGACGACTGCCTAAGCAAGGACAACAATAGGGATGATCCAAACTGCTTCTTCGGCATAATGGATTCGGTGAAGCTGGCAGCCCTACTATTCCAGGCCGGGGCTGGGGTGGGGTATCAGTTTGGCCAGCTGAGGCCTGAGGGTGATGTTGTTAAGTCAACGAGTGGTGTCGCGTCAGGCCCGTTAAGCTTCATGAAGCTGTTCGACACTATAGTCGACGTAATTAAGCAGGGCGGTAAGAGGCGCGGGGCCCAGATGGGTATGTTATTCTGGTGGCATCCAGATGTTGAGAAGTTCATCGCCTCGAAATCCGGGCAGCTGAAGGATGTGCAGCTGCAGAACTTCAACATAAGCGTAACCATAGACGACTACTTCATGGATAAGGTGCTTAAGGGGGAGGACGTGTACTTAATCAACCCTAGGGAGTGCCCATGCCTCTACGAGGCGTGGGGTGGGGAATTTGTGAAATGTTACGAGGACTGCGCCAGGAAGGCTAATGATGGTTTGGTAAAGATTTGGAAGAGGGTTAATGCGAGGGAGCTTTGGAGTAAGATTGTTGAATCAGCCTGGGATAGCGGGGATCCGGGGCTGTGGAATAAGGATATTGCCAACAGCAAGATTGAATACGTGAATAACGTTGTGTTTGAAGGGTACAGGGTCATTAATGCGACAAACCCATGTGGTGAAGTGGCACTATACCCATTTGAGTCCTGCAACCTGGGGAGCATTAACCTAACCAAGTATGTTAGGGATGGCTCAATAGACTGGGAGGCCCTGGCCTCGGACATCGCTCTGGCTGTCAGATTCCTAGACGATGTAATAGACTCCAATAAGCATCCGCATGAGTATTTAGACAGGGCTAATAAGGCGAGTAGGAGGATTGGCCTTGGAGTTAATGGGTGGGCTGACGTATTGGTGGCGTTAAACATACCATACGACTCACCGAAGGCCATAGCGCTGGCGGACCTTTTAATGGGGTTCATAGCGAGGGTCGCCGCTAGGGCAAGTATAGACATAGCGTCCTCCAAGGGTCCATTCCCACTATGGCCAGTCAGCAGGTGGAGGAGCGGCTTCCTATACTGGAGGGTTGTTGACGAGAGGCTTAGTAAACTGGTTGAGGACCCGGTAGTCGGCCCAGACGTATACGAATACTTGGAGGTCCTTAAGGCAGGCTACAGCGACCTTAAGGACTATGCGTCCAGGGCCCAGGAGGTTTTGGTGAAGCTTAAGGCCACCGACGACGATATTTCAAGGGACTCGGCTAAGATAGGTATTAGGAATGGCGCCCTTATAAGCATAGCCCCTGAGGGTTCGAGGAGCCTAATTGCGGGGGTTAACTCAAGTATAGAGCCTATATTTGCAATAGCGTACATCAGGAATCTGAGCATAGGGAAGCTCATAGAGTATAACTACACAGCCCTCAGGAAGCTTAAGGCTGAGGGCACACTAGATGAATATACGGCTTCTAAGGTTCTTGAAACAGGGATGCTTCCAGGGAACCATCCACTACACGGCATATTGAAGACTGCCAATGAAATACACTGGAGGTGGCACGTCTACATGCAGGCCGCCTTCGCCAAGTGGAGCGACTCAGGCGTAAGCAAGACGATAAACATGCCTAGCAACGCAACTAAAGAGGATGTCGATGGCGCATACCGCCTAGCCTGGGCCCTCGGGGCCTTCGGAATAACGGTGTATAGGGATAGGAGTAAGAGCGTCCAGGTAATATACACGGGCGTTAGTTCAAGCACTACTGTTAGGCAGCAGAGCCCCAAGCCAATCAAGATTGTTGTCAAGGCCATCAACCTGGAGAAGGGTATTGAGGAGGTTAAGCTTGAGGAGATAGGTGAAACAGACGACCCAGCATGTAAAACTGGGGCATGTGGATGATTAGGCTTAATGCGTTTAAAAGCGGAATTCAGCGGCCCATGGGGTATTACTTCATTATAGGCCACTAAAGCTTTATAATAATCCCACTTAGCTAACCCTAATGCCCATTAGCAAGGATAGATATGTGGGGGCCACGGACCTGCCAATAATGATATATAATACGGCGTCTAAGTCTATAGAGCAGTTTAAACTTCTTAAGGCAGGCTCCGCCAGGGGCTATGTCTGCGGCCTAACACCCCAGGACGAGCCGCATGTTGGCCATGCGAGGACTGCAATATTCTTCGACACCTTCAGAAGATACCTAGAGTACCTGGGCGTTACCGTTAGGTTAGTGACCAACTTCACCGACATTGACGACAAGATAATAGAGGCTGCTAGGAGGGAGTTTGGCGGCGATGCCTTAAAGCGCTGGTACGAGATACCGTCAAGGTATATTAAAAGGTACCTCGACTACATGGCCGCCTTAAACGTCAAGAGGGCCTACGCCTACCCTAAGGTGACTGAGAATGTTGAAGATATGGTTAGGTGGATTGAGGAGCTCGTCAAGGGTGGGTATGCGTATGTTGCAGACGGCTCAGTCTACTTCGATGTAACTAAGGTGCCGAATTATGGGGAATTCTCGGGGCAGAAGATAAGTGAGCTTGAGGCTGGGGCCAGGGTTGAGCCTGAGCCCGGCAAGAAAAACCCCCTAGACTTCGCCCTCTGGAAGGCCTGGAAGCCAGGTGAGCCATGGTGGAGTAGCCCGTGGGGGCCTGGGAGGCCTGGATGGCACCTTGAATGCGTGGTAATGTCGACTAAATACCTCGGAGCCCCCTTCGACTTCCATGGAGGGGGCCAGGACTTAATATTCCCGCACCACGAGAATGAAATAGCAATAGCCAAGGTGTACTTCAAGTTAAGCAACTTCGCAAGGTACTGGATACACGTGGGCTTAATAACTATTAGGGGTGAGAAGATGAGTAAGTCCCTGGGAAACATAATTACGTTGGGTGAAGTTTTAAGTAAGTATGATGCCGAGGCCGTTAGGCTATACCTACTCAACACCCATTATAGGAAGCCTATGGACTTCAGCTACGAGGGGATAAGGTCTATGGAGAGGGTCCTGGCAGGGATATATGCAAGCCACGACTACATAATACAGCTCATGGATGAGGCCCCTGAGAAGGGGCCCTATGATGACGAGGTTTTGGGGAAGGTTAATGGGTTTATGGAGGCCTTCGAGGGCGCAATGAATAACGATGTGAATACGCCAGCCGCAATAGACCAGTTAATTTCATTGAGCAACTACATAAATTCAACACTATTATATGAGGCTAATAAGGTTTCTAAATACTCGCTAATGTATACGCTAAACATACTGTCCTACATGGGCCAGATACTGGGCATATTGACTAGGACTTCGCTAAACCCAATGCTGGTCAACCTGATAAACAGCCTCATAAATGTGAGGCAGGCCTTAAGGGAGAGGAAGATGTTTGACCTGGCGGACTCCATAAGGGATTCGCTGAGTAGGCTAGGGATTGTTGTTAGCGATGTTGGTAAGAGGAGCTTCTGGTATGTGGATAGGAGGGTTATGAGGATTGAACCTTCTCAAACGTAATTAAGTCGTCTGAAAACCTAACTAAGCCAAGCCTCTGAAGCCTCCACAAGACATCAACAACCATTGGCCTCACCCTAGCCTCACCAGCCTCATCGAGCTTTAACACAGGTTTAACCCTATCAATAACCCTTGCCACGAAGTCGACAGTCCTAACCTTCTCACCCACATTCACCTTATTTAACTCCTCCCTAACCGCATCCTCCAGGACCTGCATTAAATCAGCAGACATTAAGTATTGGGTTGTGTAATTCTTTAAAATTCCTTCCCCAGGGCAGCCTGTGAAGTATTACGCAGAGGTCCACCCCAGGATAACCGCCAACATAAGCTTCCTAAGGGGTTTGAGCCAATACGACGGCTTCAACATACCGGACTCACCCATGGGGTCACCCGCCCCAAGTCCATTGGCTGCGGCATGCCTAATCAGGAGGGTTTATGAGGATAAGGAGATTGTGATCAACCAGAGGTTACTAGACGTAAATGAACTTCACCTAATCTCAATAGCCCAGGGCGCCTCAATGCTGAACCTATCAATAGCCCTGACTAGGGGTGATGAACCTAAGGTGGGTAAGGCCGTGGGCTACTTAACGTCGGAAGAGGCGCTTAAGGTGATTAAGGGGGCTGTTAAGGGTATTAAGGTCGGTTTAATGGTCAGCCTAAGGTACCCTAAGGAGTCTATTAAGGCCAGGCTGAGCCTCGGTGCAGACTTCTACCTTGTGTTGAGGATGGGTAATGTTGATGATTTAGACGGGCTTGACGCAAGTAGGTTAATACCGTACGTATTGGTGGCCACGGATAGGAATAGGGGCATTTTAAGGAGAATCAATCAACCATACTTCGAGCTGAGAGACCTAGGCCAAGTCTTCACGAGGCTTAGGGAGAAGGGGGTTTTAGGGGTTATTGTATCAGCCCCAGGTGATCATGAGGCTTTGGTAAGCGCCGTTAGGTACTTCGCCTAATTGGCATTAGCCTATTCCTCCACGTGGCCACATTCTCGAGCACTATCATCGTCTCCGACTTAACAACATCTGACTGTGTTGGTAGGTACCTTATGAGGAAGTTCGACAATTGCCTAAGGTCCCTGGCCCATACCTTAAGTATAATGTCGTATTGCCCGGTTACAACCTGTGCCTCCTCAACCCACGGCATATCCTCACCCCTATCTGAATCATATATTATCCTCTCAGCTAACGCAACCTGGTTAGGCTTAGCAGCCCCTGGAATCCTCCTGGCGGTTATGAGGACGTATGCCTGCAGGTTGTAGCCGAGTTTAGCCGGGTCTATTATAGCCCTATACCCCGTAACCACCCCCTCCTCCTCAAGCCTAGTTAACCTATTAACTATCGTTGTCCTGGGCTTGTTTAAAACGTCGGCGAGCCTAGACACAGATAATCTACCATCCCTCTGAAGCTCCTCAAGTATCCTGGAGTCCAATTCATCTAACACTATTGAGAATACTAAAGCCAGTATTAATTCTTTATCCCCGCCAGGTTAAATGCTTTTAAGGCACCCACCAATGGCGTTGAGTGTCTGTAGACAGGGTTAAGGTTAAGGAGCGCGTTAAGGGGTATTTGAAGAAGGTTGGCTTCACCGGCGTTAGGTATGTTAAGGTTCATGTGGAGTCTGTTGAAAGGCCTAGGATTCACGTATTCCTCTACCTAGATAAGCCAATCCCATTAACATATGTGAACAGCCTGGTTAACGAATTATCAGCCGAGTTTAATGTGGCCCAATGGACAATATACGCCCCACACGGCAGGTTGATTAGATTGACTGGGCAGTGAACGTTTAGTAAACCTGAGGGTTAAAAACGCCCTAGGTGGATATGGGCGTGGGTATTGGGTGCGGCGTACTTAGCATCACATCAGAGTACCCGTTTACGCAGAGTGGGTTGAGGAGTATTGAGGGGGCAGACATATACGTCGGCGATATTGTGGCTAAATACAGGTCGGCAATAGACGCTGCGGCTGATGCATTGGTGGAGTTGTTGAGGAGGGGTGAGGAGGCTAATGTATCGATGAGCCTTATCCAAAGATACGTGGCCTATATGATAGCTTCGACGCTTGATAGGAAGTATTGGAGGAGGATTGCGGATGCTGAGAGCAAAATATTCGCCAGGAGGATTAGCAATAGCCTTAAGGTCAACTACAGCTTAGACTGCGTAAAGGCCCTCGGCATTGAAGTTGGACTTAATGTGGTTGGCTTGGGTGAGGTGATGTCGGCAGTATCTAAGGCCTTTGGGGTGGGGAGGCCGTTAACATTCCCCATTAGGCAGTATTCATACGCTGTTAAACTATGGGACTACCTGAGGTATGCGCCTAAAAACGACCCCAACTGGATGCTGGGCACTAGGCCCATTGTAAGAGGCTATGTCCTCCTAACGACGCACGACTTGTTCAGGCTCATTGAGGAGGCTGCCGAGGCCAAGATAATGGATATCTTCGCCAGGCTAAACGAGAAGTTGGACATCCTTAAACCCCTCATTGACGCTGCTTCAGGTAGGCTTAAGGATATCCAGGAATCTGTACCCCAGCCAAGGCCTGTTAAGGTTAGGGTTAGGGGTGTTGAGGGCGATCCCCCATGTATAACATCTATCTTAAACGAATTGAGGGGCGGCGGCAACCCCAGCCACATGGCTAGGTTCACGCTAGCTGCATACCTTGGACACAAGTGCGTCGATGTTGAGGGTAAGTCCCCGGAGGAGTGTGTTGACGAGGTTTTGGAACCATTCACCCACGCTGCCGACTACAACGAGAAGATAGCCAGATACCAGGTTGAACACATATTAGGTTTGAGGGGTGGTAGGAAATTCTACACGCCGCCATCATGCCAGGAGCTCAACAGCCTGGGCCTATGCCCAACAAACCTGGGGTGCGGCGTCAAGAACCCCCTCCAATACCTTAAACCCAGGTTTAAGGCCGCTTAACGTTTAAATCCCTCGAACAAAACGCGATAGGTGGTTAGGGAAGTCTTCACATGCCTTAGATGCGAACAGTGCTGCTACTTTACAAGTGATGAACAGGGCCCATTAGTGTTCGCCGATGAGAGGGCTAGGCTTGAGGAGTTGGCCAGGTTAAGGGGGTTTAGCCTCACCTTCAGGGAGGTTAAGGTTGGTGAAGCCACAATGTATAGGTGGGTTATAAGGGGGTTCTGCCCCTTCTACGACAGGGCCTCAAGGTCATGCACAATACATGGCGTTAAACCCCTAGCATGTAAAATGTACCCCCTCCTCTACAATCCCAAGACGGGGGAGGTTCTAATATCCAGGGATTGCCCATGGGTTGATGAGAGGGTTAGGAGGGGTGTTAGGCTTAGCCTGAGGAATTTCCCAAATGAATACAGGGCACTTAAAGAGGTTATATCGAGGCTTAGCAACGGTAGTGTGGGTAGATGAACATTGGGTAAAGCATATTAACCATGTTAACTAGGCCTAACCATGAGCAGCGCCTGGGAGGCTATAGCGGCTTTACTGTTCCTACTATTCATAGGCCTAGTGACCGATGGCCTAGTACTACTTGTGAGGAGGATTATTAGGGTTAGGGTGACGAGCAGGATTAAGGTTATGAGGTTTGAGGCGGGTAATGTGCCGATAGGCCCTGTTAAAAGCACACTACCCATACAATACGTAGGCTACATGCTCATGTTCCTGGGGGTTGAGCCAATAGTCTCAGTCCTACTAGCCCTCTCAATAGGGATACTTAACTACGCGTCAATGCTTGGCTACGCAGCCTTAGTGTCCGCATTCATAGCCACATACGCCCCATTAATCTACGTCGCCTACAACGACATACAGTACGTCGCATATGTGGCCCCAAGGCTAAGCATCCTCGGTTCATCGGGGCAAAGTGTTTATAAATCTTAGGCTGATGGGCAGGTGAGCATAATGGGTAATTCAAGCATCAATACGCTTAAGATTACGTTAAGCCGCATTGGGATGGAGGTTAAACTAATCCCAGACTCCTGGGCCAGTTGGGGCACCAAGTTCTCAATATGGCCAGCCCACCTGGTGACCGCATGCTGCGGCGTCGAGTTCGCCCACACATCGGCCCCAGGCTATGATGCTGAGCGTTGGGGCTTCCTACCAATATTCGGGCCCAGGCAGACTAACGCAATAGTTATTGAGGGCACCGTGACGAGGAAGATGGCTAAGGTCGTTAAGACGGCATATGAGCAGATGCCCTACCCCAAGTTCGTTATCGCAATGGGCTCCTGCGCCATGGAGGGTGGGGTCTTCTGGAATTCATACCACGTAGTCAGGGTTAGCGAAATAGTCCCTGTCGATGCGTGGGTTATGGGCTGCCCACCGACTCCAGAGGCCGTTATAAGGGCTATTAGGATGGTTCAGGAGAAGATAGAGGGCAAGAACGTTGAACCAAACATAAAGCCCAACAAGTATGACCTATCTAGGCTTAAGCCTGAAAGGCCGCAAAGACCCCCTAACCCACCCCACAGGATTGAGTTTGAGCTCGTTAAGGACATAAACGTCTGCAAGCCCTCAAACGTCCAGTGGGAGTTAGGTAAGAAGATAATTGATGGCGTAGCCGGTGCGCTGGGGAATGCCGTTAAGTCTTCGGCAGTAAGAAAGGTTAATGACGTGTGCTTAACCTTAGCCAGGCCTGAGGCTATTAAAGACGCTGTGTCGGCTGCATTTAAACTAGGCTTCGACCACGTTAAGTCCATAAACGTAATAGACCTACCCAACATAGGCGCCTTCAGGCTCGAATACGTATTGGGCTCATACTCGTCAAAGGAGCTAATACCAGTCTTACTAACCATTTACGTTGACGTACCTAGAGGTGAACCTAAGGTACCCTCAATAATAGACATTTACCCAGGCGCCGATTACCAGGAGAGGGAGCTCCACGACCTCTTCGGGGTCTGGTTTGATGGGAACCCATGGATGGGGAGGAACTTCATACTTGACCCAGATACGCCGGTTAAATACCCGTTGAGGAAGGAGTACCATATACCTTCATTGAAGGGTGTGGTTGTTGAGAGGTGATCCATGTGGCTGAGCGCGAGGCATCATTAACAATACCTGTTGAGGTCCCTCAGGAGGTTAGGTCATTCTTCGTCCCCGTACCTAGGGAGCTTGTTGAAGACGCATATAAGGCGGGCGACTACCTAGTGCTATTCGGCCCAGCACACCCTGGAAGCGGCCACATGAGGATAATATTGAGGCTTAGGGGGGATTACATTGTTGATGCAATACCAGACCCAGGCTATGTACATAGGGCTGTTGAGAAGCTTGCAGAAACCAGGCTATACGTGCACAACATACCCCTAGTTGAAAGGCCTACAATAGCTGAATCATCTATAATGGCCCACGGCTACGTTAGGGCTATTGAAGAATTAGGCCAGTTAGACGTCCCCCCAAGGGCCCAGTATATTAGGGTTATAATGGATGAGCTGAGTAGGATAGGGGACCACCTGTACGATGCCGGCATCCTGTCAGTCTTCCTAGGCCACTCAACCGGATACATGTGGGCCTTCGGGTTAAGGGAATTCATAGCAGAGGCCTTTTCGAGGATAAGTGGGGCAAGGATAACGGTATCCTTCGTAATACCGGGCGGCGTTAGGTGGGATGTGCACCCAGATACTTTAAGGTACATATATAACATGACGTTTTACATGGAGAGGAAGCTTGACGAATTCAGGAAGATATTCACGGAAAATCCAGTAACCATCAATAGGATGAAGGGGGTTGGGGTATTGAGCAGGGACCAGTGCATTAAACTTGGCGCAGTTGGGCCATTCCTCAGGGCGTGCGGCGTAGAATATGATAATAGGAAGGCTAGGCCATACGCAGTCTACGATCAGCTTGAATGGGAGGTGCCTGTGGCCGATGAGGGTGATGCATATTCAAGGTTCCTGGTTAGGGTTGAGGAGATTAGGCAGAGCCTAAACATAATTAGGCAGGCGGTTAAGAACATTCCTGAGGGGCCCGTTATAGGTAGTAAGCTGTTGACGAGGGTCCCACCTAAGGAGAGGGATAGGGTTGCTAAAGATATTAGGAACTACCTGTTCAGGCTCCTAATAGGCTTAAGCCTACCTGAGGGTGAAGCCACAACACTGACCGAGGCTGCTAGGGGGACATTGCTATACTCGCTCGTCAGTGATGGTAAATCCAATGTGCCGTACAGGCTTAGGATGATTACACCGTCCTGGTACAACCTTAGGCCATTCATGGAGAGTTTAAAGGGGTATAGGTTAATGGACCTACCTGCAATATATGGCTCATGGGGCTACTTCCCGCCTGAGGCCGATAGGTAAATCTAAAAAGTGTCAGCAGGGGTAGTATTATTAAGCTTCAGGGGGTGGTTTAGGTAGATGAAGGTAGGCGTATTTATAGGGGTTGACTACGGCCTAGATGCCGTCAAGGAGTTTCTAGCTAAGGCAATGAAGCTTTTCGACAATGTCCAGTGGAGCTTCATAGGCGGCTCAACGGTGGTTAATATGCCGAGGATCAGCGGCGAACCAGATGTAGTCGTTGTAATAGGTGGCGATGGGTCGCTCCTCAGGTTCATACACGAATACCCTGAGTACATAAGTAAGCCAATAATCCACGTGGGGGCTGGTAGGGTTAACTTCCTGAGCGAAATACTCGTCACTGAGGGGCCTCACGCATTAGGCAACGTGTTCAAAGGGGAATACGACATTGACGAGAGGCTGATGCTAGGGATCTATTTCGGTGGGAAATCATTCTATGCGTTAAATGAAGTAGTTGTCAAGGGTACGGACCCAGGTAGGATGATGAGCGTCACCGTTAGTGAGGGTGATGTTGAGCTCATGAGTGGTAGAGTTGATGGCGTAGTAGTATCAACCCCCACTGGGTCAACAGCATATAACCTAGCCTTAGGGGGGCCTGTCGTGGATTACAGGGTTAGGTCTAAGGTAATTACGCCAATAGCCCCATTTTCAAGGACCCTAATACCGATAGTACACCCGTACGAGAGCCCCATCACCATTAGTTCGACGGAGGACTTCTACGTCATATGTGACGGCTTTATAAAGGGTAAGGCTAAGACTATTACCGTTGGGCCATGGGAGGGGAGGGTGAGGCTGGTAAGGTTAAGGAGGGTGAACATGTACGAGAGGTTAAGGACAAGGCTCCTAAGGCCCTGATACTCGACTCAAGCGGAATATTCCACGCCAGGGATGCGCACGCATTATTGAGCCTATCTGAGGGCGGCTACACAATAATGGTTACTAGGCAGGTTCTAGAGGAGGTTAAGGACTATAGGTCGCTTGCCCTTTTAGAAATCTTGAAGCCGAATGTGGTTGACGTTGATGAGGGTGATGTTGAGCGTATAATGTCCAGGGCCAGGGATTTATCTAGGGCTGACGCGTCAATAGTTGCATTAGCCTCAAGGCTTGTGGGTGAAGGATACGTTGTGAGGGTTGTTACAGATGACGTCAAGTTGATTGCGGCAATTAAAAGGCTTAGGGGGGTTGAGGTAATTACAGTCAATGTGAGGCTGGGTAAACGCCGCTAGGTATCTGTACACGACCTTATGGTTTCTAGGTAATTCAAGGCTTCTGCAATATACCTAGCTATACTAGCCTTACCATCACCACTACATCCATAGAGCAGCATGGCACCCCTCCTCAACCTCTCATACTTATCGGCAGGCAGCGCAATCATTATTATTACGCTCTCCCCCTCCTTACCAACCCTAACCCTAAGCCCCACGGCAGTTCAGTAGGCAGGGTGTAATAAGGCTATCAGGTAAAGTGAATCGGCTACAATGCCGAAACTTAACTTAACCTTAATGTTAAAAACCATGAATCTTAAACCCCTGTGGGCAAAATCTTAGTGATACATGATGTGGAGAGGGTAAGCGTAGGTATGGTTAAAAAGAGCCTTGAGGATCAGGGCCTTGAGGCTACGGTAATTAACATTAGTGAGGAGCCGTTGAACATAGGGGTTTTCAAGGATGTTGAGCTCGCAGTTTTCATCTCAATAAATCCATACACGGCCCTAGGGCTTTCAAGGCTTACAAAGGTGAGTATAAACAATTTTGAAGGCATATTAAACGCATTATCCATACCCAGGCTACTCGCCCTCCAAGGCATTGACTTCACGGTGGTTTCTGGAGATGAGGCGGTTAAGAAGGTTCGGATCAGCGGCAGCACGTATTTTAATACGCTCTGGTCCATGGAGCTTGGAGGCTTTATAGACAGTATTGAAGGCGCCAGAAGCGTCCTTGAATATAGGCAATACATGCGAAACCCCCTCGTTAAGGCATCGGTCCTAATTAATGTTTCAGGGCCTGAACGTAAGGTATTTGCAACGATACAAAGCCCTGAGTATGGGGACGTTTTAAGGAGGCTTAACCTCCAATTCGCTGAATTAACATTAATCGGCAGTACTGTTGTTGAGGCTAATCCAACGCCAGACATACCCAATGACAGGGTTGTTGAGGTTTCCGAAATTGTGAGAAGCTATGTTAAGGGTCGTTGAGGTTGAGTTAAGGGTGGATGTTAAGGATTGCTTCAATTTAGCCAGAGCCCTTTCCGTAGATGAGGTTAACTTACCTAGGGGTATTAGGACGAAAATTACGTGCAATGGCGATAGGGAATTGGTTTACGTTGTTGAGGCGGCGTTAACAGACCCAAGGCAGGTATTGTCCATTTGGAATACGATAGATGACTTATTAAGATCCCTTAAGGCCCTATTAAGCCTAGACAAGGAAGCTTTATAAACACCCAGCCGCCGGGATGGCTATGGTAATGCTGGATGTTCTGGCTAATGCGCTAACAATGATTAAGAACGCTGAAGTTAAGGGACATAAGCAGGTTGTTATTTGGCCATCATCCAAACTGGTGGGGAATGTTTTAAGGGTTATGCAGAGGTACGGCTACATAGGCGAATTCGAATACGTATACGATGGTAGGGGCGGTAAATATGTCGTCAAGCTACTGGGTAGGATAAACGATGTTGGCGCCATTAAACCCAGGTACTACGTTAAAGTTGATGAGTTGATGAAGTGGGAGGAGAAGTATTTGCCAGCCAGGCAGATAGGGATCTTGATACTATCTACTTCAAAGGGCGTATTGTCGCATTTAGAGGCCAGGGAGCAGCATATTGGCGGAGTCCTATTAGCCTACGTGTATTGACCCTGCGATGACCCGATACTTGAAACAACGAGGTTACTGCCGTCGTTGGGGCATTTCTCGTCATCAACCTTACCCACGTAGTCTCCAACCCTAAACTCCCTAACCTTAGTATAGCCACATTTAGGGCACCTTAAAACAGTGTACTCCCTGTACTGCTCACGCACCCACCACCCACTGATCTGTGAAATCCCCTTAAATGTTGCGTAAAGTAGGACTGCTATTAATGCTGCAGTAAATCCTACGGTAATCAGCCCCATTATATACATGCCGAGTAGTGGGGGCATTTCAAATCACTGGGCCACCCCAATGGTGTTGCCTACACCAACCACCACTACGTCATCGCCCGGCGACGTATATGTCTCTATCACGTTGGCGAGCCTGTCAACGGCCTTATTAACAGCCTCATCAATCTGCTTATTCATGGCATTTAAAGCCTCAGCCATACTCATCTTAATCAATATCGCGTATATTGGAGTATTGTATCTTGTAGCTATCGTCTCTATGTTAAACTTCTCAACACCTATACCACCCATGGCTACGCCAAGGCCCTCTGCAATGGAGCCTGTCTGCTCGCCCTCAAGCTTAAGCGCAGCGTCTATCGTTACCATGAGCTTAGGCCTAATGTTTAAATCCTCGTAAATGTACCTTATCGCATCGTCAAGATGCCCCACAGTACCCCCAGGGCCCATAGCCTTAACAATGTATATATTCCTACCCTTATACCTACATGATGCCAGGTAAGTGTCCTTAACAAGTTTAGCGGGTAATTCATTGACGTCGCTGCACATTGACTTAAACCTAAATACCGTTAAGGGCCCGGCTGAATCACCTATGGGCTGCCCCTTAAGGAAGGCTGGTATTGAGTTGCCTAGTGAGTCAACAAGCTCCCTTAGGAATGGTAGGTAGGCCACTATTTGATACCATATGAAATAGTTCTTATACTTAATAGCTAACCTATAGTAGTGGTCTATGATTTTATATATTAGGTTTAACTGCCTTAACGCATCTATAACGTCGGTGAAGTTTTGTACAAGAACCCTATTGCCGTTTAGCGACGGCATCACTCTTAATATGTCTGATTCAAGCCTATCATTGTAGCTGTTTATAAGTAACTTATACTTCCTTACAAGGCCCTCAGGCTCCATGGATGTTGGCTCTATTAAAACCATCTCCAATAAATCCTTAATTCTATCCTCAACAATCTTCCTATCACTGGTAATTTTACTGCTCATGAAGTTCAACACCTCATTTATACTATTGTTGACCAGGAATCTTAACCTGCTCAGGAAGCTGTCCACCTGGGATCTAAGCCTCCATATTTGGAAATACTCGTAGAATAGTGGAAATACCCCAAACCAGAGTACGAACAGTAAAATGTTATACAATATATACTGCTCCATGTTTTGGCTACTTGTTGCCGTCCCAGGTAGTTGAAGCATTATTAAGCTTAAATCCACCATATGCTAACTTTGTCGGGTGAGGTAATAAATGTTTCCTTAAATGGAATAATAAGCCGACTTCATGTACTAATGTCTACAGGCTTAAGTTTTTAAACTGACAGAGCTAAAAAGGTTAAGTTAAGTGAACCTTATGGAGGTTAGGAGCACTAAGATTGCTAAGGAAGACTACCTAATGGTATTTAAAATATTAAGCGACTTCTACGGGGAGGTCCAGTTAACAATGCTTGCGAGGGAGCTTGGCGTTACATCGGCAACTGCACATAAGGTCATTAGGCACCTTGAGGAGCAGGGGCTAGTTAGGAGGCTTGGCAGGGGTGCTTATCTGCTTACGGAGAATGGTGATGAAATAGCGTCGAAGATGTTGAGTAAGCATAGGATACTTGAAGTATTCCTAAGCATACTAGGCTTCAACATGCTTGAATCCCACACCTATGCGCATGAACTTGAGCATGTAAGCGATGTGGTGATAGACAAGATATATAACATGTTGGGTAAACCTGCAGTATGCCCCCATGGAAACCCCATATTAGGTAAACCCCAGGGAATACCACTATCCAGGGCTTACCCAGGCAGAGTTATTGTAGTAAGTATAGCGGAGTTGAAGGCCGTCTTAACATACCTCATGGATAATAAAATTGGCTTAAACAGCGAAGTGACTGTTGTTAGGAGGAGGAGGGGTGATGTTGTCGTTGAGGTTAATGGTAAGGTGAGCCTAATTGATAGCGACATTGCGTCAGGAATATATGTAATGGAGGCTAAGAGGTAGGATGACCTGCAGCATTGAGGAGCTTGAACGTACACTAATGGAAGCCTGCACGCGTCCAGGGGATCTTGAGCAGCTTAAGAAGTCTATGGAGGGTAGGTTGGGTGAATGCGGCGATGTGCTCAACAGGTACATGCTATACCTAGCCGAGCCGCCTATCGAGGTTAGGCGCATCGTGGAGGATGCCTTAAGGCTTCTTGAAGCAGGAGGCGTAGAGGCAGCCTACAATGCCATTAAAAACCACTTATGCAATATTGGGCAGGGGGCTATGGTGCTTCTCATTGATTTACTCAACGTAGCTTCACTAGCCCTGCAGATAGGTGGTGTATGGGTTGATAGGCTTAGATGTAGGCTTACCCTACTGTCTAAACTTAGCCAGCCACGTTAAATCCCTTGGAGGCTAAGACTGAGGCCAATGCATTAGCCTCAGCCGACGCCTTAGCTATCACGAATCTTAAGGCTTCAGGAAGCGGTAGCTTAGCATTAACAGCCAGGTTTAAGGCCTCTACAGACGCCTTAGCCAGCAGTATCGTTAAGGCCTCAGGGGTTGGTGCAGCTGAATTAACGGCAAGCCTCAATGCCTGCGAAATAGCGTCAACAATCATAGACCTATATGATGCGTAGTCCAGCTTAAGCTCATCTGCAGATACTATGTATTTAGCCTTATATATAACTGCCTTAACCCTAAGGGCCTCGTATATGGGCTTAACCTTAAGGAGCCTAAGTAGGTCTGCCAATTCAGGTGAAACAATGTCGCCAGGCTTAGCAACCTGAGTATCCCTGGCAACCCAGATCTTATTCTCCCTAATCTGGGTTGGTACCTTAAGCTTACTGAACCTGCTCAAGATAGGCCCAGGATTAATGCCTGTATTGCCTGCAGGCACAATGATCTCGCTTTCAACCCTGTCACCAGGCCTAGCATACCTCCTCACGGCATTTTCCAATATGAATTTGTGTAATTCGTAGAAATTTTCGTTGGTGAATATGAAGCCGTTTTCACCCGTTAGAAGCTTCTCAACTTCCGGGTTGAGGGATTCGCCATAGACGGACCTTAAGGCAAGTAGCATTAGGTTGTTTTTAAACACTTTAACAACCCCACGCCCCCTAAGAACCCTACGGTACTGTTGAAGTACATTAGCCTTTAAACCCTTCAAATCAAATACCACCACGGTGCTGTACTTCGTTAAAAGCTCCTTAATCTCATTAATCATATCCACCTTCCACTTGGGGTAGGGCTTCTTCCTAACATAGCCCCTTACTTGAGATGCCATTAAACCCCCAATATTCCATATTTTATTAACTTTACTAAACTTACCCATTAATCGAGTTCAAGGTGAAGCTGGGTAAGTCAAGGTAGCCTGTTGATAACGCCTTAGGGAGGCGCCTTGAAGCTATTGTACTTAAAATCTCTATATAAGCCTCAGCAGGGCTCTCTGAACTCAACCTAATGTTGAAGTCCCTGGCTAGGGCTTTAACATATGCTGTACATCTGCTTAACATGGGGCATAGTGAGCAGTTTCTAATAGGCTTAATGCTGTTTATTATTATCAGCCCCATCCTCTCGTCTATGAATGCTCCATGGTTGCTCTTAATAATGACCTTAATCCCCTTACCATTACTCAATACGGTGAATGTTAGGTATATTGGGGCTGAGAACTTCAAATCACCATTAATCTTCTCAAGCCAGCCGTATTTAATGAGTATGTTTAGATGCCTGTAAAATGTGGATTTCGGAATCCTCAACTTGGCCATTATCTGGCTAGGTTTAGTGAGGCCGAATGCTACTAGTTTAAGTATGTTGAGCCTACTTGGTTCAAGGGCCTTTGAAAAAGCCTCTATGCTGAGTAACCTAACCTTATTGTTGATATATATGCCTGGCCTTATGGGGAACCCTATGACGTCGTAGTTGACGTCTACTGCCTGCTTAGCCATTCAACTAGGCGTATTGTTATGCGCTTTAATTAATTTCCCGAATTCAACCACTGCAGTTTTAATGACTTCAGATGCCTTAACCACCTCATTAATGTTTATGTACTCTACGGGCCCATGGCTTAATGACGGGTCTCCTGGCCCATAGGCTGCGAGGTTTTTCGTCAACCTGGCTAGGATTGCCATGTCGCTTGTACCCAGCTTCCTAGACAATGTTGGTTTAATTCCATTCAATATGCTTGCCCTGACCAAAGCCCTAATGACGGGGTTGTTAACGTCTGCTACTATTGGGTCTAGGCAGTCGTCAATATATATGCATTGAAGATCATTAACAGTGCTCTTCAATTCAACGCAGCTTGAATTAACCGGAATCCTAACATTAACTATCATTAAGCATTCTTCAGGCACCTTAGCTGGGTGATCACCACACCTAATGACGGTAGGCACTATGGTGTATGTGCTTGATGACTGCCCATTACCAAGCCTAGCCACAAGCCCGTTGTAGGCGTCGTAGGCCTTCAATATTGGGTTATTGAGCGCATTGGGCCCAGCTGCATGCCCACCCTCCCCCCTGCACAGTATCCTAACCCTAGCACTGCCCCTGTAGGCGTAGGCTATGTGCATTCCAGTCGGCTCACCGACAATGATGCCGTCGGGCTTGGGCAAATCCTCCTCTATTAACGTTAGCGAACCTTTACTATCGCCTTCCTCATCGGTGACGAGGGTTAAGACCAGTTTAACATCTGGGTCTAGCTCCATGAATGCGGCCAGCATTGATACTAAGGGCCCCTTATCATCAACAGCCCCCCTACCGTAAACCAATTCACCCTCCTCCCTCACCTCTATGAACCCTGGTACAGTATCCATGTGTGCGTGCAGCCACAGTACCCTAGGCCCCCTACCCTTAACCCCTATGACGTTGCCTGCTTGGTCAATCCAAGAATCTATGCCTGATGATGAAAGCACCCCATGCAGATACTTCGCTAATTCACCCTCACTACCACTTACACTATATATGTTTAATACGCCCTTAAGGAGGCTTTTAACGTGCGTTAAATCCACTCGCGTTTTTAATGGGATGCTTTATAACCATTACTCGCCGGTCAGGCTAAGTATTGTGGAGGTACTTGAGCTAGGTTGCGTTTAACAGCCTCAACACTCTGCAGGAACTTCCTCCTCTGCTCATCGTTAAGCTTAATTTCAATAATCTTCTCCACGCCATTCCTACCGAGCACTACCGGGACTTCGACGAAGACGTCCTTAACACCATATTCGCCATCAAGGTAGACTGAGGCTTCAAATACCCTCTTCCTATCCTTCTTAATGGAATCGACCATTAGGGCTAGCCCCGCTGCAGGGCCCCAATTGCTGCTGAAGCCCCTTAGGTTTGTTATCTCGGCACCCGCCTGTACCGTCTTCTTAACAATGTCGTTGTACTGGTCCTGTGTTAAGAATTCTGATAGGGATTTGCCGTAGACGAAGGATAATTCAGGTACAGGATACATATTCTCGCCATGCTGCCCCAGGACAAGCGGCGTTATTGACTCAGGGGCTATGCCCAGTATCTGGGATGCATAGTAGGCTAACCTACTTGAATCCAGGATGCCGCTGAAGCCTATAACCCTATTCCTCGGGAATCCAAGCTTCTTATATAGGACGTAGACCATGGCGTCGAGGGGGTTGGTTGTTATTATCACTATCGAGTTGGGTGCATACTTCTTAATCTGCTCAGCTATCGAAGCCACTATCTCGGCGTTCTTAGCCGCCAACTCCTCCCTGGTCATTCCAGGCTTCCTGGCTAGGCCCGCAGTGACTATAACTATGTCGCTGCCCTCCATATCCCTGTAGTCGTTGCTCCCCCTAAACCTAACGGATTTACCCAATATTGAGGCTGCGTGGTTTAGGTCAAGCGCCTCACCCTGGGGAAGCCCCTTTATTATGTCTATCAACACTACTTCATTGTCGGGCTCGAAGAACATTAGGAACGCCGCCGTTGTTGCGCCAACCCTCCCAGACCCAACTATCGTTATCATACGGGAGGTCTGTTTTTACCAATTTAAATACTTCCCTACGGCAATTACACGTATGGTAAAATTAATTACTGCAGAACCCTTTATTCACCTGAAGATCAGATTCAGGTAGTTTAACAGGTATTCTAGTGAAGTATTGTTGAGGAGGTATGTTCTAAGTTTAATGTAGTTTCTAATGAATGGGTCATTAATCCCCTTTACAACGTCTTCAAAACCCTCATCGGGTTTAAGGCCAGCCTTCTCTATACTGAATGGTACGTCTAGGCCTAGGACCTTAATAGCCTTAACCTTAACATTAGGCTCAACGCTGGTTACCAACCTCCTTAGGTAGTCCTTATCGAAGTCCTCAATGACGTAGCTTAAGTAGCCTGCGGTTACTAGGACGTAGTCGACTACCCTGGCTAATAATGCTAAACTACCCTCCCTACTGTGGGGCTTTTGCCTAAGTTCATCAGTTACAGCCCATATTGATACTAGTTCAGGGTCATTGTAGGCCTTAGCCAGCGCAATTGCCTTCAAAATACTGCGCCTACTATCGTTTACACCAACCTTAATAGTTACGCCTCCCTCATCCTCAACAATAATCCCTGAGCCTTCATCAACGTAAACAACCTCCACATCGCCTGGCTGAATCCTATCTATAGCCTCTTTAACAAACTCCTCAAGCATCGAATGCTGCGCCATTAAGCCTTAATAAGGCTAATCGTAAACGAATAGATATCGGTTTTGATATCAAAATTTATAAAGAGGAAGGCTATTAAGGCCTCGTGGAGGTGGTTGGTGAAGGTAGGTTAGGTGTGGGTGTTGAGAAGTACATATATGCCGCATTGTGGCTTGCAGCCCTAGCCTCACTATGGGAGATTATTGTTGGGCTAGTCCTCGGAATATTAGTGATGGTTGCCGATGGGCTACATATGCTCATGGATGTTGCAGTATTGGCCTTCCTTCAATTTGGTGTGAGGATGACGGCTAAGCCGCCGGACCTAGACCACCCATACGGCCACTATAAGTATAGGTACTTGTCCATGTACACAGTCTCCATAGTCATAATCGGCGCATCAATGTGGCTTGCGTGGGAGGCTGCAAGGGCAATCTACACAGGTAGTTTTGAGGCTTTGAAGATCAGCTACATAAACTACACCTTCATTACATTGGCGCTAATACTTGCGAGGGCTGTTGAGCTTAAGATTGGGCATAGTAGGTTTAAGGACGTTCTACTTGACCTGGAGTTTAAACATGCATTAGCAGACTTGGCGGATTCATCGCTAGTATCCGTGGCTGTGCTTGCCTCAGCATTCGTAAGCATCATACAGCCTATCGCAGTGCTCGCAATAGTAGGCTACTTGATATATCTGGCTTTAATGTACTTCAAACAGTCAGTTGGAGTCCTTGTGGATCAGGTGAGCCCAGGTTTGAAACGTACTGTTGAATCCATAGCCTCTGAGGAGGGGCTTGTTGTAAGTAGCGTCAGTATTAAGAATGTCGGCAATGGGTACGCCATAGACATAGTCGTTAAAGTGCCCAGCTGGTATAATGTTAAAATGGCCCACGACATAGTTGACGAGTTTGAGAAGAGGATTAGGAGGGAGATGCCCTACGTTGTTGACGTAAATACCCACGTAGAGCCCCTGTAGGCAGGCTTTACGCAATCCCTCATATTGATAGCTGTGGAGTGGCTTAACCCGCAATGGCTATGAATGGTCTACCCAGCTCCCTAGCCACAGACTCTACGTCGCCGCGCTTAAGGTTCATTAGGTAGTTTACGTATTTTTCATAGTAGTCTTCAGGGAGGCCGTAGAGCGGTATTACCGAGTACATCTGAGCCATGCCCTCAGGGGACTCTGACCTAACCTTAAGCCTACCCACTTGATTACCCCTAATCAACTCCAAGTCCTTTTCATCAACATTACTCATTGAGGAGACAACCTCGCCCATAATCCTCTTAACCTCATCAACATGCTCCCTACGTGTACCAGCCATAGCCGCTATGAAACCCACACCCCCTAGAGGTACGTAGAATGAATACGCGTAGTATGCTAACCCCCTCTTAACCCTAACCTCCACATAGAGCCTACTTATCAGGCCCATGCCGCCTAGAAGGGTATTGAACGCCATGTACCTATATGTGTTGCCGTATATTGAATCCGCCCTATATACAGACGCCACCGTGTACTGGGGCTTGCCGCCCAGGTTAACTTCAACTTCACCAGACCCTACATCCTTAACCGTAGGCCACCTTGGATTAGCCTCACTGAGGCCTATATCCCCCTCGTAGTCGCCTACAATCACGGCAGAGTAGTAGGCTAAGTTATCCAACGCCCTTTTAACATCAGATTGGGTAACCTTAGAAATGTCGACACCCAATAGGGCTTCGGGGCTATTCCCATAGGGTGAATTCGGCATAAGGCCCCTCAATGCCTCGGCCAGGGCCCTCACCCTAGTATCCTCCCTAGCTACCTTAACGTTGGCCTCAACTTCGCTAATGGCGGTTTTTAACCTGTCTAGGTCAGGCCTCAGTAGTGCATTCCAAAGGTCCTTCAGTAGGCTTACCCCCTCCCTATGAACCTTAACGCTGACCCCTAGGTAGTCCCAGGTCGTGTAGAACGTTAATGAAAGCCCCCTCCTCTCAAGCTCCATTATACCCCTGGACCACTTCCACAGGCTTGCTAAAACCCTTGAAAGCCCAGGGACCTCCTCATTAACTAGGCCCAGATTCAACTTAACGTCAACTACCCCCGAGCTGCTCCAGTGCTTAAGCCTAAGTCCCCTAGCCATATTGAACCACCACAATGCTCCTGGTCATAAACTTAACAGTGCTCTTAAAATCATCTGAACCCGCCTTAAGGGCGCTGTTATACAGGTCTATTAGCCTGTGCGGCTCATTGAACAGTATTGAGCCTAGCCCATAGGCCTGCCCAAGCTTGCTGGGTGAGTCTAGCATTGATGAGGCCCTAGCCTTAATCCTAGCCTTAGCGCTCTCAAGCTCATCATCCTTAGGCTCCTCCGACACTATTTCAATGAACCTATCCAGGGCCTTTTCGAAGTCTTTAACGTCCCTTAAAACCACGAAGTAGGGCCCGTTCATATATGTTAGGCTGTAGTCGGTAACGACGCTTGAGGCTAACCCCTCTTCAACAAGCCTATATAGCCTTGAGAACCTAGGTACTGACACTGGTTCTGGGGCGGTTAACCCATAGACTGGCTGCCTATCACCCGCAATTATGAAGTCCGTCAATATGAATGACGGGTAGTTGGGTGAGTGAAGCCCTGGGGCCTTAAGCATTATGAGCATCCTCCTAACCTTAGAAGGCCCCCTAACAGATACCTTAACGAACTCCTCAGAATCCTCATCCCAAGGCGTGGTGGAGCCAACTTTGCCTCCTGGCTCAATGCTGCTGAAGTATTTTTCAGCGAGCTTAACGGCATCGTCCTCCCTCAAGCCCCCTACACATACTAGCGTCGAGTTTCCTGGATTGTAATACGCCTGATAGTATTCGTATAGTTGATCCCTAGTTACCGATTCTAAATCCCTCCTAACGCCAATGACGAGGTGCCTGTATGGGTGTGTGCTCCACATCTTCCTACTGGCTATTAGGGCCATTCTAAACTCCTCATCACTCTCATCCATGTCGAATTCGCTTAAGACAATCCTCCTCTCAAGCTCAAATTCTTCGTTCAGGAACAATGCGCCCCTCATCCTCATTGACTCTATCATGAAGCCCAACTCAGCCTTATCAACAGGCAATACTTCAACATATGCCGTGAAGTCGAATGAGGTGAATCCGTTGAAGTAGCCTCCAACACCCTCAACAATCTCGTCAATGCTTTTGTCAAGCCCCTTAATCCTCCTAAACAGGACGTGCTCAACAAGGTGGCTGCCGCCAAAAATGCCCTCATGCTCATTCTTAGCGCCAACATTATAAAACATGTATATTGCCTCAACGGGGCTTGAGGAAATGTGCTCTACCACAACCCTTAAACCGTTATTCAGCGTGAATGTATGCATAATTGGGGGCTGGCACGGAGTTAAAATGCGTTTTCCAGTTTTTTGAACGATTGCCTTATTTAAACCATTTAAATAATTCAATGTGCCATTTAGCCTATTTAATACAGGCAGGGCTAAGGTTGAGAAGGTTATCCAAAGTTACATAGGCTGGAGAGTGGTTGATGGCTTCGGGAGGATCCTTGGATATGTTAAGAATATAGACTATAAGGTTGAGAAGGTGGATGGGAAAACAAGGATAGTTATACAGGGCATTACCGTGGTTGGGGATGGGGGAGCCGTAAATAAATATACCGTGGGCAGCAGTGAGATTGAGATCGATGAATCGAATAGGAGGTTTGTTGTTAAACCTAAGGATGAGCTATATAAGGCTGTTGAGAAGATTGAAAGGGAGCTATCCACGATAGCGGGTAATTTAAGGAACGTTAATGAGAAGCTCCTGAAGCTTGGAGACGCAATATTAAACATGATTTCACGCAACGAGAAAATACCCGAGGATGTTGTTGAGAACTTCAGGAAGATCCTTGAAAACGAGAGGAACAGGTACATTAGGGAGTGCGGCAGTAGGCTTGATGGGTTGAGTAAGCTTAAGGATGAGGTCGATGCGAGGATTAGGGATGCTGAGGAGGAGTATGGAAACCTCAGGCTCAGGAAGGAGTTAGGGATGTTGAGTAGCGAGGAGGAGGGTAGGCTTAATGAGCTTAGGGATAGGTTAAACATGCTTAGGTACCTGAGGAGCTGGATCATTGAAATATTGAATAAGTATCGGGGTGAATGTTCAGGTTAACCAACCTTAACCCTAACCCTAATCTTATTAGATTCCTGGGAACCATACTTGAAGTTGGGTTCCCTAAGCTCATTAGCCCTAATGAAGGCGTTCAATAGGCCGTTAAGGTCCCTAGCCTTAATGTAGTCCCAAACCCTGACGTAGGGGGGTTTGTAGAGGCATGTCTTCAACCAGCCATCGCTTGTAAGCCTAATTGTTGTACAACCCATGCAGAAGCTTGGATTCATGTAGTTTTTAACGACCTCAACCCTAACGCCATCGACGTCGAATATGGGCCTATTGTGTAGATCAGCCCTATTACCCACAAACCTCCCCCTCTCCTCAAGCATCTTAACGACTTCGTTTAAATCTACGTAGAAGTTGTCAAACCCCAGCTCCCCAGCCCCAACCGGCATGAGTTCGATTAACTGGACTGAGAAGCCATGCCTCCTGGCGAAGTCTATTATGTCGAATACCTCGCCAACATTAACCCTCGTCACAACTACATTAAGCTTAATCCTGCTGAACCCCACGTCCTTAGCCTTAAGGAGGCCGGACATAACCCTATGGAATGCCGCCTCGCTAGTGCCTGTTATGAAGGCGTACTTGGACGGTTTAAGGCTGTGTAAAGATACGTTAATCCTCATGAGTCCAGCCTCCCTGAGCGGCTTAGCCAGCTCTGAAAGCAGGTAGCCATTCGTCGTCATTGATAAGTCGTCCGGCTTCCTTAGGCTAATCTCCCTAACCACATCTACAATATCCCTCCTCAACAATGGCTCACCCCCCGTTAGCTTAAAGTCGCGTATGCCTATCTTCATTGCGGCGTCAACGACGAAGCCTATGTCCTCAGGTGTTAGGATTGGTAGGTGCCTTTCCTGCCCCTCGAAGTGGCAGAAGAAGCAGTTGTAGTTGCATTCACTATTGACTATTATCCTCATCTTAAGCAGCGGCCTACCATACCTGTC
>CAYFHR010000005.1:0-21992 GCA_964343155.1 uncultured Thermoproteaceae archaeon
GTTGCCGATGCCGGTTTTGAGGGTGTTGAGTTTGCAGGCTTCTACAATAAGTCTGCCTCCGAGTGGAGGGATTTGCTGGATAAGCTTGGCCTTGAGGTTGCCGGAGCACACATCGGCGTAGGCAGCTTCATGGGTAGTGAATTCGAGAGGACTGTCGAATATAACAGGGTTCTTAAAAACAAATACTTGATAATCCCAGGGCTACCTGAGGAGATGAGGAGGAGTAGGGGTGATTGGCTTAAATTTGCCGGAATGCTTAACGACTGGGCTGTTAAACTTAGGCCATATGGCATGAGGATCGGCTACCACAACCACTGGCTTGAATTCCAGCCAATCGATGGCGAACTACCATTCCACATAGTCTTCGGCAACACGTCAAGTGAAGTAGTCGTCCAAATAGACTTGGGCCACGCCTACAGGGCGGGCTTAAGCAACAGCGACATAGTTGAGTTAGTCAGGAGGTATAGTGGTAGGGTTTTAACAGTACACGTGAAGGATTATTCAAAGGCGAAGGGGTATAATGTTGCTGTGGGTGAGGGTGAGTTAAACTGGCCTGAGATACTAGGCGCCCTGAAGAAGTATGGCGGAACAGAATGGTTGATAATTGAGAATGAGGAGTATCCATATAAGCCGCCGATAGAGACAGTTAAGGTTAGTTTAAGGAACCTTAGAAGGGTTCTTGAGGTTGTTTAAGGTTAACTTGGCTTGGCCTGGGGCTTCTTCTTACCCTTAACGCTCTCCTCAATCCACTCAAGCTTACCGAGGTAAGGCTGCCTCATGGTCAATGTGACGCTTAGCCTAGTTCCATTGGCCGTAGTTATGTAGCTTACCCCCACAATCCTAGCCCTAACCACATCACCCCTACCAACCTTCATCTGCCTATTCCTCTCCGCAATAAAGACTCCGCTCTGCCTATCGAACAGTATCTCGTTCTCGCTCATAACCTGGGACCTGTGTATGAATTCGACCAGGGGGCCTGTCCTAGGGTCTGTTACAGGGCCTGCCCTGAGGTATGCCCCAAACTCCCTCACATCAATTATGTCGCCCTCAACAACCTCGTTTGTTAAGGGGACGTATACGAGGGCTTTAAACGAAACCCTGTGGTATGTGGCTGAGTCGCCGTAGACTATTATCCCCCTTTTACTCACCTTAACGTCAAATATCGCTATGAAGACTCCCAGCTCCTTATCAACCTTACCCTCATACATCTCCCTCAATTGCTCGTAGGCAACCTTGTCTATCGGTTCATTGAACTTTGTCGGAGGTACCCTTATATAATCCTCAACCTCAATTACCCTAAACATTAAGCCTCAAAACGCCTAGGGTTTAATTAACTTTCCTCAGCATCACATTTAGGTTATGGGGTGATCTCTGAGAAAACTTTATTAAATCAAATACCCCAAGCCCCTGATCATAATGTCTGTTAGGATTGTCGAGAAGAGGATTGAGGATATTTTAGACATAATGAGGCACCCAGCGCAGATTAGGAATGTCGGTACATTGGCGCACGTTGACCACGGTAAGACTACGACAACGGACTCACTCCTAATGGGTGCTGGGCTCCTGAGCCCAAAGGTTGCAGGTAAGGCGCTGGCGTTGGATTACGTTGAGATTGAGCAGCTTAGGCAGATGACTGTTAAGGCGGCTAACATAAGCCTATACTTCGAATACGGCGGTAAGCCGTACCTGATAAACTTCGTCGATACGCCAGGCCACGTCGACTTCACAGGCCACGTCACAAGATCCCTCAGGGTTATGGATGGCGCACTGGTTGTCGTCGATGCCGTCGAGGGCGTTATGACGCAGACGGAGACTGTTGTTAAGCAGGCTATGGAGGAGATGGTTAGGCCTGTCCTATTCATAAATAAGATTGACAGGTTGATAAAGGAGCTTAGGCTCTCATCCCAGGAGATCGGCAATAGGATACTTTACATAGTTAAGGAGTTTAACGCCCTAATAGACTCATACGCGCCCCCTGAGTTTAAGGATAAGTGGAAGGTCAGCGTCAATAAGGGTCAGGTGGCCTTCGGGTCTGCGCTAGGTAAATGGGGGTTAACCATACCGATGATGCAGGAGCAGGGGGTTAAATTCAGCTACATCATGGATGCCTACGAGAGGGGCGCCGTTGATGAGCTGGCTCAGGAATTCCCACTATACAAGACCCTACTATCAATGATTATTGAACACATACCGCCGCCTAACGAGGCCCAGAAGTATAGGGTGCCTAGGCTTTGGAAGGGCGATTTAAATAGCCCAATAGGCAAGGCGCTACTTGAGGCTGATCCAAATGGCCCACTTGTAATAGCGGCCAGTAAGGTGAATAAGGATCCGCATGCAGGCCTTATTGTAACGGGTAGGGTATTTAGCGGAACCATTAGGGAGGGCGACGAGGTCTATATAATTGGCCAAAAGGTGGCTAAGAGGGTCCTACAAACGTACCTATACATGGGGCCCAACAGGATAGTTGTACCTGAAGTCCCTGCAGGCAACATAGTGGCACTAATGGGTGTTGAGGAGGCTAGGGCCGGCGACACCATAGTTTCGCCATCGATAAAGGACATACCGCCATTCGAGAGGATGAAGTACATCAGTGAACCAGTCGTAACGGTTGCCATAGAGCCCAAGAACCCCAACGACCTGGCTAAGCTTGTCGAGGGCTTGAAGGAGCTTGTTATAGAGGACCCAACACTCAGCCTTAAGATTGATGAAGAGACTGGGCAGGTACTGCTAAGTGGCGTAGGTACACTACACCTCGAGATAGCCACCTGGATGCTTAAGACGAGGACAAACCTAGACTTCGTAGTATCTCAACCATTGGTCAGGTTTAGGGAGACTGTTAGGCAGGCGTCCCAGGTCTTTGAGGGTAAGTCACCTAATAAGCATAATAGGCTATACATAAGCGTCGAGCCTCTTGATGAGGAGGCCATTAGGCTTATCCAATATGGCGAAATTACAGACGACCAGGATCCAAGGGAGAGGGCTAGGATACTTAGGGAGAAGGCTGGCTGGGAGACTGACGAGGCGAGGGGCATTTGGGCCATCGACAACCAGTACGTCAACGTCCTCATAGATAAGACGAGCGGCGTCCAGTATTTGAGGGAGGTTAGGGACTATATAGTGCAGGGCTTCTACTGGGCAATATCTGCAGGGCCCCTGGCTCAAGAGCCTATCAGGGGGCTTAAAGTAATACTGCATGACGCAATAGTCCACGAGGACCCAGCCCACAGGGGCCCAGCCCAGATAATGCCAGCCACTAAGAATGCAATATTTGCAGGGATACTTTCAGCAAACCCAACGCTACTAGAACCCCTACTGCTGATTGAGGCGAAGACTACGGCCGACAATATAGGCCCTGTAACAAGCGTGTTAACTAGGCATAGGGGTAAGATACTTGACGTAATCCAGACGGAGACCATGGAAGTCATCATCAAGGGTGAAATACCTGTAATTGAGTCCTTCAACCTCAGTGATGAGTTGAGGAGCGCAACGACCGGTAAGGTGTTTTGGAGCTTCCAATTCTCACGCTGGGCCCCAGTACCTGAGGGTATGAAGGAGAGTTTAATAATGGCTATTAGGGAAAGGAAGGGTCTACCCAAGGAGCTTCCCAAGGTTGAGGACTTCGTATCGCCATACGGTTAAAAATGCATATTATGCATAGTTGAAGCTCACATAAAATACCCTCCACATCTAAACCTTGTGCAGCAGGGTAGTAGGGATTCTGAACTTGAGGAAGCTAAGATGAAGGTACTTAAGGAGATTCTGTCAAGTTTAAATAAGCCTAGGCAGGCTGAAACTATTAAAGACATAGACCTAAGGGGCCTTGGCTGCGACGCCTTAAACATATTCTTATCAACATACATGAAGATTAATGAGGGGCGCTACAGGGTTATGCTAGATAACGAAAGCTGCTTCATAATGATTAAGAGGCTTCTAATGCTCCTCAACGCTAAGTTAATAGACTTCGGCAGAGGCAACGGATATTTATATATAATATTTAGTAAATAATTTCAGTATAGATGCTATCAGGTTTAAACTTAGGAATAATTACACGGCTTCTAATGCTGGTTTTCAACAATATTTAGGTAGGTTAGAACATTAGCCATAATTCATATATTAAGGTTTATTTGCTAAAGATAAAGCTAAGCCATTTAGGTATGGTTTATAAGCTGTATAGACGCTAGAGTAGCGATGCTACCTATAATAGCATATAAGTTAGCCAAATACCTGGAGGTTGTCGTGGCAAGTATATTTGCGGGCCTCCTAGGTTCGTTAACGGGGCTTGGGGGTGGTACGGTCCTTGTACCTGTCCTTACACTATTTCTAGGAGTACCGGTGGCTTATGCTGCGGGTTCCGCATTAATATCAACTATAGCTACGTCGAGTGGGGCTGCGAGCGCATATATTAGAGATAGGATTACGAACGTCAGGATTGGTATGGGGCTTGAAATAGCGACAACGTCAGGATCGATAGTGGGTTCATTGACGGCAGCCTACATATATAGCCATGGCTTAGAGTGGATAATATACGTAGTCTTCGGCATAGTGATACTAATGTCGATAATCCCCACCGCCCAGAGGGGTAAGTACGAGATACCTGACCCAAAGCCCCCAGACTGGACGACCAGGGTGTTTAAACTATATGGAAGCTACTATGATGAGGCGCTTAAAATGGAGGTTAAGTACTGGGGCGTCCGCTGGTGGTTGGGTGAATTGATAATGTTCTTCGCAGGCTTCATAAGCGGCCTACTCGGTATTGGTAGTGGTGCCTTAAAGGTCTTAGGCATGGATTGGGCTATGAACCTGCCGATGAAGGTTAGCACGACGACGAGCAACTTCATGATAGGCGTGACGGCTGCGACGGGAAGCAGCATATACTGGTACTTCGGATACATACAGCCTGTCTTAGCCTCAGCAACAGCTATAGGCGTGTTGATAGGCGCAATGGCTGGTACTAGGATCCTCGTGAGGATAACTAATAGGCAGGTTAGGTGGATATTCCTGGCCATATTGGCATTTCTAGGGTTTGAAATGCTCCTAAGGGGCCTATACCTAAATAAGGTGATTACAATACCTGTAGCTACGGAGTATTTGCTAAGCCTAGTATTTACAGGCATAGTCATGAGCATCTTATACTACATATATGGCATTAGGGTGAGGGGTGGTAGGCATGGTTAAGTGGGATATGGACTATGTCATAGGCCTAACATTAAGGATTGGAGTCATCATAAGTATAGCCCTAGTATTACTGGGCGTGGCCTTAATAATTGTTAAGGGTAGTGGATTAGGCTACTCAGACTACGTGCTTATGTCAGCTAGGTCGCCTATAAACTCGTCTGCAGTACCTCCACTATATGCGTTGAGTAAGGTTCCAGACTTTGACGGCTTATCAATAATAATACTTGGGCTAATGGTACTTATAGCAACCCCTGTCTTAAGGGTTTTCCTCGGCATAATCTCATTCGCAATGGAGAGGGATTGGCTATACGTGGCGATAACCGTTGTAGTGTTCATGAACCTGATGCTGGCCATATTTGTAATACCGATGCTTATGCGTTAAGGGGCTGTTACCTCAAATGAGAATCCATTATCCTTAAGAGCCTTCAAAGCCCTATTTAAAGCATCCTCCTCAGGGGGCAGTTCCACAATGATCTCCACCTCAGTTTGGCTCGGCTTAACAACCGGGTTGAATCTATCATGCCTAATATCAACTATGTTTAACCCTAGGCTTCCTAGAATGCCGGTGACCCTAGATAAGGTGCCTGGCCTATCGGGTATAAGCCCCTTAAACATTATTAACCTGCCATTTTGGACAAGGCCCTTGTATATTACCTTGGCGAACATATTCATATCTATATTGCCTCCACTGACCACGGCTACAACATTTCCATTAACCTTAATCCTACCGCTGATCAGGGCGGCTACAGAGGCTGCGCCAGCCCCTTCCGCTATCACCTTTGAGGACTCGGCTATGATTAATATTGCGTTGACTATGTCTTGGTCAGATACCAGGACTATGTCGTCGACAAGTTCTTCCATGAGTCTGAAGGTTAAGTCGCCAATCCTCTTGACAGCTATACCATCGGCTATCGTGTCCCCACCCTCAACAGTAATGATCCTACCCTCCCTAAGGGACATGTATGCTGAGGGTATTGCATCGCTTTGGACGCCAATAACCTTAACCTTGGGGTTAACTGTCTTCAAAACGGCCGCAATGCCGGATATTAAACCGCCCCCACCGACGGGTACTATTATGTAGTCCACGTTGTTTAAATCCTCAACAACCTCCCACCCTACTGTGCCCTGTCCAGCAATTACATATGGGTCATTGTATGCGTGTATCATTTTAGCATTTAGCTTAGATGCAAGCATGTTCGCATACTGCTCCGCCTCATAGTAGCTTTCACCCTCGAGTATGACCTCAGCCCCATACTTCCTAGTATTGCTAACCTTAATCCAGGGAGTGTACCTAGGCATAACTATGGTTGCCTTGGCGTCAAAGAGCCTTGCCGAGTAAGCAACACCCTGCGCATGGTTGCCGGCCGATGCCGTTATGAAGTGCCTGAAGCCTTCGTTAACGTAGTTTAAGACTGCGTAATAGGCCCCCCTCACCTTGAATGAGCCTGTCTTTTGAAGGGCCTCAACCTTAAGATACACGTTGGAATCCGCTATGTTGCTTAGCGTCTCGCTTTTAATCAGGGGCGTCCTATGTATTAAGCCCTTGGACTGGGCGTCTTTAATGGCCTGTAGGGCTTTCCTAGATAGCTCAAATATCTCCTGAACCAATGTAATATATAGACCACCAGTAGCTGTAGAGAAGGCTTACTTATATTTATTTCCCTATTCACCTCTGGAGGCCTTAATAATTCTCTTAACTTTAGAAACGGGAATCTTAAACTGGTTAGCTACATCAGTGTATTTAGCCCCCTTCTTCAGCATCTCAGGCGCCTTAGATTTAATGTCGTTTAATTCGCCTTCATGGAGTATTGTTAAAATCCTAGCTATCATCCTCCTAACGTACTTAATCCTGCCTGGATTATCAACAACCCCCCTACCCCTCTCCGTTTCAAGCCTAACCATTTCGCTTCTAAGGTCTGAAAGCATTTTAATCAAATCATCCCTGCTCATCTTCCTCAAGTCCTTAACCTTAACCTTCTCGGGCATTGATGGGGCTTATCCATGGGGCCTTTTTTAACTTTACACCCACCTGGTGGAGTTAGGTTTTTAAGTAAAGCAATTAAATGGGCCTGTGCATAAATTGAGGCTTTTCATACTTCTGCAAAACCTAGCCAATGGCCTTACGCAGCCATTCATGGGTTTCTTAGCAGTGGTCAGCGGTGTGTCTGGTGGGGGGCTTGGTGTAGTGTCCTCAGCAACATCATTCTTCACTGGCGTCTCGCAGCTGGCGGTTAGTTTAAGGGTTAGGGATGTGTTTAAACTATTTCTATGGTCTATGGTTGTGTTGTCCATGTTGTGGACCACGATGGCCTTCATATCCTACGGCAACCCACTCCTCTACATAGTTAATTATGTCCTCATAGCCTTCTTCAACGGCATAATTGCATTATCATGGTCACTGATACTTGAGAGGGTTAGTAGGGGTTCTAGGGGGCGTATATTGGCTGAATTCGGCTTCTACGGCTCTATAGGATCCCTCCTAGCCACAATAGTGGCTGGGTTCATTGTGGGTGATAGGTATTGGTTAGCTAAGTGGGTCTTCCTAACGGCAAGCATATTACTAATGCTTAACCTAGCCAACGTCGTTTCAATAGTTAGGGAGGTTGACGATGCGCCAGCCGCATATAGCGGTGCTCAAGGTGTAAGGTATGTGTTAGCTAATGTAAGTGGGATGAGGGGCTTCTTAACGGCAACATTCCTATTCGCCGTCGTTTGGGCCTTTGCATGGCCTATATTCCCCCTGGCCCAATACTACGTGCTTCAAATGAACCTGGAGCAGGTCGCCATAGTGAGTGTGATTAGTGGTGTATCGACATTGGTTCTTCAGAAGCCTATAGGTGTTTTAGTGGATAAGAATAGGAGGATTATGCTATTTCTGGGTAGGTTCCTACTCTTAACATTTCCATTAGCCTACGCGTTAGCTACCAATGTTTACGAAATATACCTAGCAAATATAGTTGCCGGGGTGACGAACTCAATATCGAACACTGCATATATAGCGTATGTCTTTGATAATTCGCAGGATAAGAGGACCGCCATAGGCCTCTACAACGCCATCTACGGTTCAGGGACATTAATAGGTTCGGTCGTAGGTGGCTTCATGGTTAATGCCCTAGAACCCGTATTAGGCGTCAACGAGTCCATTAGGCTGCTGCTATTCTGCGATGCGGCTGCGAGGGCCCTAATATCAGTAATGTACCTTAAGGTTCCTGAAACAGGAATAGCGAGCAGGGGTGCCTTAGCTACAGTTTCTAGGCATGGGCACTAGCACATGGGTTATGTTTATTAATCCTAAACATAGGGGCGTTTAATGAAGATTTACAACTGCGCCTTCTGCGGGAGGCCAATACCGCCGGGTGAGGGGATAATGTACGTCAGGGTTGATGGCACAGTCCTAAGGTTCTGCAGCCATAAATGCTTCGTAAGCGCGGTTAAATACGGTAGGAATCCGCAGAGGCAGGCCTGGGTTAGGAAGAGGGTTAAGGCTAAGGCTAAGTGAAGGTATTTTATCCAATTGGATTATTTAGCCTACCCCTATTTAAGGCTATGGATTATTTTAAACCAGCCACATCAGTAGCATTGGCGATACTCCTACTGGTGATTATTCCCGCAGCGTTAGCTAATGTAGTGGAATTGAACATCAACTACGCAGCATTATACATCAATAATACTGTTGAGCTTGTCCAAATACCTCCAAATTCAACAACGATACTGCCCATAGCCTGCACAGGTTATGCTAACGTAACCCTCGTCATTGACCCAAGGTCACCCTACGCATTATCGGGAGTATATGTGGTCTACTACAATGGATCCCTTAAGCCTATAACCGGTTTAAACACCCCCAGGTACGCCTCCACTATAGTGAATTGCCGCAGTACTTATGGCCTCCTAGTCTCCTCGTCAACATATCCGCAGACTCCCCCATTCATACCCATATACTTCATCCCATCAATCTCAGGAAACTTTAGCGGCTCGGGAAACCTCACAATAACCCTACCTGACCAGGCAAACCTACTATACATGGTTGTATATATTGCGTCTATAGGGGGTTCTGTAAGCCCAATGTCTGGATTCACCTTCCTGGCTAATGTAAGCCAGAGGACTTTGGAGACGCCTATAGCGCCTATGAGGATTGTCAAATATACGTACCTTGTATATGGCCCTAGCGCGGTGTTTAAGGTTGTAAACTCTACGGTTTACTATAGTGTTGTGGCATTCTATAAGGCCTACTACCAGGAGGGTGGCTTCTGGAGCGGCTACGCTATAGTCCTTAACAACAGCTACTATACGGTTAGGTTAATGGGGAGTTACAGGAGGGTTAACATTACGGCTCCAGTATTTTCCATTGGGCAAATGGTTATTTACATGAACGGCTCAGCCTACTGGAGTATTTCAAAGCAGTTAATAGGCCTAAATCCCCCGTGTATTAACATTGTTGGCGCCAGCCCTGAATCAATGGTAGGCGTCCCATCAACATTAGCCTTCTCGATAGGGAACCTAAAATACTTAGTGAACATATATGGGTTACCCATTAACCTGACCATACAGATACCTGGCGTCGTTGAGGTCAGTAACGTAACTATAAGGACCCTTGACGGATATACGCTCAACGGCACAATATACCTCATGTCGAATGGCAGCTTAATCGCCCTCAAACCAGGGTTATGCATCCCTCAGGGAATCTATAGTGGTCTTCTTGAAACTCCATACGGCGGCTTTAAAGTTAATGTATCGGCTTCAGGTAGTATCGAGGTAACCGCACCCATATACCATGTGGTTAGGTTAGCTGCGTTGATTAACACTACAGCTCAATGCCCCATTAACTCGATTTACGTCAATGCTACGATCAGTAATGTAGGTTTCTCAGGCAGAATAATCAACATAACGCTGCTTAATGTAAAGTACTTGTCAGTACTTATGGTTAATGCATTGGTAAACGGCACCCCGGTCGGCCTAGGGTATGTTACAGTTACAGGGCCTTATATTAAGGCATCTATCGTACCTAGGGTTGTTAAGGTATCGCTAGGTTTATTCAACCTCATTAGCCATCATGGAGTTGAGCTAAATATAGGTAATTTAACATATGTTATTAACAGAAGCAGCTATATATGCGTACCGCAGGGTGCCTCAACAGCAATTATAAGGACCCCCATTGGAAACTATGTAACGCCTATTGTTGGCGATGAGATTAATGTGGCGCCGCCAATATATATCATTTACATGTATTTAAACACCTATAAGCTTCCCATTGCCGCGCTGCTGCTACTAGCGGCTTTAATATACGTTACCTATAGGGCGTTGAAGGGGAAGGGGGGTGATGTTGAGGTTGTTATGGGTGGTTGAGGCATCCTTATTCTAGTTATTCTGGGGGTAAAGTTTTTAAGCGTACGTCAGTTATGGTGTAAAAACCCTATATAGTAGGAGGGATGACGGCGCAAATAAACACCCCCAGATGGGGAGGGGAATCCCCCTCAGGGGCTTGGGAGAAGCCCCTAGTGTATGGTATGCATGTGTATGGCAACTTATATGAATGCGATGAGTCGATACTTAGGGATGAGGTTAAGCTCACTGAGATAGTTAAGCGAGCAGCCGAAGTAGCTAACGCCACGGTGGTTTCACTATTCTACTACAGGTTCGGTGGCTCAGGTGGATTATCGGTCGTCGCCATTGTGGCTGAATCCCACATATCAATCCATACCTGGCCTGAGCACAGATACGCCACAGTGGACGTCTACACATGTGGTGCGCATACAAATCCGCTCGCCGCCTTCAAATACATAGTTAAGGAGCTTAAGGCTAAGAGCTATAGGTTAAACATCAGCGATAGATCCCTATACAACGGTGATTCAGGGCAATTGGCGGAGAACATAAACCTAGAGGAGCCTTAACACGGCCCCTCCTTAAAATAGGGAAATATTTAAATTTTTTCAAGTGCCAACGCTTCGTGAGGAGTGATTTTCCAAGCCACTTTAAATTAGCATACTTAGAAATATCCAAGTTCATAAGCGATGCACTCAGCGTAATAAATCCAGATCAGGTAAATTCATTTATAGAGGAATTAGTTAAGATATATCGTGAAGGTAATAAGGTCCTAGTTGTTGGCGCTGGTAGGTCAGGTTTGGTGGCTAGGGGCTTCGCCATGAGGCTAATGCACCTGGGCTTCAGATCCTATGTGCTGGGTGAAACTATAACGCCCAGCGTCAATAGGGGTGACATGGTTGTGGCAATTAGCGGCAGTGGCACGACAAGCATCGTTGTTGTTGCCGCTGAGGCTGCTAAGAAGATGAACGCTAAGGTAGCTGCCATAACGAGCTACCCAGATTCCCCACTAGGCAAGGTAGCTGACATGGTTATTGTAATACCGGGTAGGACTAAGGTCTCCAGGATAGATGACTACTTCGCCAGGCAGATACTGGGCCTCCACGAACCCCTAGCCCCCCTGGGCACATTATTTGAAGATACGGCAATAGTCTTCCTGGACTCGGTCATAGCAGAGCTCATGTATAGGCTTGGTAAGACTGAGGAGGATTTAAAGAATATGCACGCCAACGTAGAGACATTATGAATGTCTGGGAGCAGGTTAAGAAGCTACTTGAAGCCAACCCAGCTGAACTGGTTAGCCTCTTTAAGGCTAGGAGGGTTGGTGACAAATACCTAATACCCTTCACAGCACTACCCTGGGTCACAGTCATAGGCCTTAGCTCAAGCTTCAGGCTTATCGACGGTGATAAGGTATTGACGGCAAGCATCAAGGTTAGTGTTGGTGGGCAGGGTAGGGTTATTGTCGGCTTCCTATCCTCAAGCGGGCCAATATATGGTGCCCTAGTTGGTGAAAGGCAGGGCTTTAGGTGCATTAAAGTCAGCTTAAGCATACCCTATGGCCTGAGGGTTGTTAGGGGTGACTTGATTTTCGAACCTAAAGTAGCCTACGTGTATACAGCAGGCCCCAACATAGAGTCATTCACCCTACCCCAATGCAGCGGCCTGAACCTTAGCAGCGAGTCCACTGACTCAATAGTATTATTCATGCTCAATACCCATGCATTTAATGCATTTGTCGAAATTCAAAACCTAAAGGTGCAATATTTACCTCTAAATCTGATTTATAAATCTAATTTCAGCAACTTAAACTATGGAGTCCGCTAGAAAGGTTGAGATAACTACTAGTGGTAAGGTTATAGAGTCTCCATGCGGACCAATAGTACATGGGCTTGAGGACGTTTTAATTAAGGTTACCTCAATAAGCGATATAGATGGCAGGAAGGGGATACTTTGGTATAGGGGTTATAGGATAGAGGATTTGGCTAAGTACTCAAGTTTCGAGGAGACGGCATACCTGATACTCTACGGTAAATTACCCACGAGGAGTGAGCTTGATGAGTTTAAAGAGAAGCTTTACTCTAAGCGTGACTTACCTGAGGAGGTCTATGCCTTAATAAGGGTCTTGGCTGAACATAAGGTCCACCCAATGCTCGTCCTTGAATCAGCAATATCGGCATTAGCCGGCTTTGACCCCAATGTTGGCGATTTAAGTAAGGATGCGCTGTATGAGCAGGCGATTAGGCTAACTGCAGTATTCCCAACGATAATAGCGGCCCACTATAGGTTTAGCAGGGGGCTTGGCCTAATCAAGCCTAGGAGTGACCTAAGCCAGGCCGCAAACTTCCTATACATGATGTTTGGGCAGGTCCCTGACGAGGTTTCAACAAGGGCAATAGACCTTTACCTAATCCTCCACGCTGACCACGAGATACCTGCATCAACATTCGCAGTGCATGTGGCTATATCAACCTGGACAGACCTATACTCAGCGATAGTTGCAGGCATAGCGGCCCTAAAGGGCCCACTCCACGGTGGGGCTAATGAGGCTGCCATGAGGCAGTACCTTGAGATTAAGGCCCCTGAGAGGGCCAGGGAATACATTGAGAAGCTTTTGGCTGAGGGTAAGAGGGTTATGGGCGTTGGCCATAGGGTCTATAAGACCTATGATCCCAGGGCTAGGATTTATAAGGAGCTTGTCAGGCAGTTGAGCGAGGCTAAGGGGGACATGACGCTTTACAGGATTGCCGAGGAGGTTGAGAAGGTTGTTTTAGAGAGGCTTGCCCCCAAGGGGCTATACCCCAACATAGACTTCTGGAGCGGCATAGCAATGTACCTTTTAGGCATACCCTACGAGTACTACACGCCGATATTCGCCATGTCTAGGGTTGTCGGCTGGGCTGCCCACGCAATAGAGTATTTGAATGAGCATAGGCTGTTTAGGCCTAGGGCATGTTACGTAGGCCCACATGACCTACAATATGTGCCTATTGACCAGAGGAAGTAGGGCTTTAGCCTAGCCGCCCCCATTCTTTAAAAACTTGCCATTACCAATCTTAGCCCTTAGAAACTCCCTAAATATGTCTGTTTCCGTGTATAATTCATCGTAGCTGTCGTCCAATCCGGCTTTAAATGCAAGGTACTCCTCCCAAAAGGCCTTATGCTCATTATCGTAGTGGCTCTTCAACCTTATATGCTTCAGCAGGGAGAGGGAGTTTTGATACTCTTTACCGCACACTGGGCATTTAGCCACCTTGACCACCCCGTTCGTTCCTAATCCTACTTATTACCAGGTTGCCTTTATCGTCGAAGTCGTATTTGACAATATACTCGGCTTCATCACGCCAAATAGGTGGGTTGGCCATATCCTCGGGCTTAAATACCGTTGATTCAAGGTCTGGGAATGCCCCATCAGCTATTGGGGTTGGGTATAGTGAGCCCACTGGGCATGCGTCTATGCAGAAGTGGCATAATATGCATTGCTCATACCTAATCCCAGGGTAGTACTTGCCGTTAGGCGCCCTATACATGAATATTGCGTTCACTGGGCATGCCCAGGCGCATTGGAAGCATGATATGCACTTCTCAATATCATTAACTATGAATCCCCTAAACCTCTCAGGAACCCACCTCCTCTCCCTGGGGTAATGTATCGTTATTCTAGATGGCTTAACAAGCTCCTTAAAGCCCGTTGACAATGCCCTTAAATGCCCAACAACCTCATTAACCCTCGGTTGAGTAACCTTCTTAGCCATGTTAAATCACCAGTACGAACCTCTCAACTAGGCTAATTATTAAACTTACTATAGATAATGCAAGCAGCGTACGCCACCCAATCCTCAGGGCCTGGTCAAGCCTATAGTTCGGATATACGGCCCTCAGGAAGGCGAAGAGCATCATTAGTGGGTAGACCCTGAAGCCAAGCCAGAACAATGCCGATAAGTTACCTAGAGGCCATAGGTATGGGCCACTCCACCCACCCAGGAATAGTATCGATATGAGGAGGCTCATGACGTACATCTTCTCGTAGCTTAAAGTCATTGTTAAACCGAATATTAGGCCTCCGTACTCGGTATATGGGCCTACTACTATGTCTGTGTCGTTTTCAACTATGTCGAATGGGAACCTAGAGGTAGCCATTGCGGTCGCAATCATTGCGGTTACGAAGGCTACGGGGTTAAGTATGGCTCCAGGTATATATGTCTTAACCTGGGCGTTCACTATCGAGAATGGGTCAGCGGTACTATAGGCTATTATCATCGATAAGACGGACAGTATGAAGGGTATTTCATATGCAACATACATGAAGGCCTCCCTAACCGTACCAATGTAGCTCCACTTATCTGTCGAAGCCCACCCGGCGAGTATTATCACCACGTTGAATATTGATACAAGTATTGTGGCTATCAATATGTCGTAGCCAGTGTGTATCGCATATAGGTTGGGGCCTGCCGGGAGGAATAATATAGGTAGGAGCGCGAATATGAAGCCTAAGACAGGCACATGTATGAAGTATGCTGGGTCAGCCTCCTCGTGAATAATGATCTCCTGTAGGGTGTACCTTATCAAGTCGCTTATAGGCTGTATAATGCCGCCAACCCTCCTCGATATTTCAAGGGGCCCAAACCTCCACTGAACTCTGGCTGCAGCCTTCCTCTCCCACCATATTACATAGATAAGCGCAATAGCTAGGCATATTAATCCAGGGGAAAACCAAACAGCAAATATAGGCCTCCAAAGTAGGAAATTAACTATAGGGCCTATTACTGGTATTTGGAGAAGCGCATTTATTATAGGCTCCAGGAACGTTATCTTAACCATGGGCTCCAAATACGCGTAATACACGTAGGTTCAGTTTAAATGCCTTTTTAAAGATTAATCCTTTACATAAGGCTAGCTTTTTTAAACTCAGGTAATAGGAATTCTAAGCGTCCTTATCCGTACGGTAAGGGTTAAACAGACCGGTTTCATTAAGGCCCATGGAGGTTGTTAAATTGGAGAACGTGAGCAAGAGGTATTACCTATCTAGTAGCGTCTATGTTGACGCATTAATCGACGTTAACCTGACGGTTAAGGGTGGGGAAGTCCTCGTAGTAATGGGGCCTAGCGGCAGTGGTAAGACGACGCTGCTAAACATCATAGGTACGTTAGATAGGCCGACTAAGGGTAGGGTGTATATAGGTGGTGTTGAGGTGTCCAGCCTAAGTGAAGGTGAGTTATTCAGGTTTAGGCTCAATAAGATAGGCTTCCTATTCCAGCAATACAACCTCATCAGCAACTTAACCGCGCTTGAAAACGTCATGATGCCCATGATGCTCAGCGGCCTGTATGACAGGGCTATGGCTGAGGCTAAGGCCAGGATGCTCCTAAGCCTAGTTGACCTCGAGCAATTCGCCAACCATAGGCCAAGCCAACTTTCAGGGGGCCAGCAGCAGAGGGTTGCATTAGCCAGGGCCCTGGCCATGGACCCGGAGATAATTATAATGGATGAGCCGACGGGGGCCCTAGACCCCGTGAGCGCATCGAGGCTGCTGGCCCTTGTTAAGTCTGTAAATGAGGCATTGGGCAAGACTATAATATTAGCCACGCATAACCCTGACGTAGCCCAGATAGCCTCAAGGCTCGTACACATTAGGGGTGGTAGGCTTTTCGAGGGTGGGCAGGTTGAGAGGATTAGGCTGACTGGGGTTGATGCCAGGGGTATTGTTGAAAAGTACATTAAGGCGCTTGAGATAGATTTATTAGTTAAAAGGAGGTTAAGGTTGATGGAAGATGCGGACAAGGTTGAGGAGTCGATACGGCGCCTTGAAGAATACCTCAGCAATACTGGCAATCCTCTTAATATTGGCGTTGGCCATGGTGGCTAGGGCTGATGGAAGCCTATCCATAACATTCACGGTCAACACAATAGACCAGTATTTGGGTGGTTCCTGGCAGCAGTATGTGGTGTATAGCGCAAGCATCTCAAACCCCCAGCCTAAGGAGGTTCAGCTAACTATAGGCTTCAGGATGCCTCCATATTCGAAGATACTGTATGCGACAAATGGATCCTATGTAAATGGAAGCCTAGTATACTGGAGGCTTAGCCTAAACCCATATGAGGTGGCTATGGTTGAGGTTGAGTTTCAGCCCCAGTTGGCGATGCCTGAAGGCTTAATATCATTCAGCCTACTCCTAAATGGAACACATGAAATACCCCAATCCGTAAACAGCAGTATTGGGGGGAGGATCACCGTCTCGTTAACCATGAATAATACGCTCGGCCTACCTCTAACCTACAGCGTCTACATACCTCTGCAAAACAATGTGAACTACGCATATAGTAGTGAGCCTAGTGGAATCGTTAATATTGGCGCTGGGCAGTATGCATATTGGAGTGGGGGTATTGGGCCTAATGAAACCTTCAAAGTATCCATAGTCGAAACCTTCTCAGGGTCTAGGTGGGTTGCGCTGGATTTAGGCACATTAACGTTCTCAGCCTCAATAGACTTAAACTACTATATGGCTATTTTAAACGAGACCATGCTGAACCTAAACAATACGTTGGCCAGGCTATCGGCATTTTCAAGGAGCTTCAATAGCGTTGGCGGTAATGCAACGAGGCTCCTTGAGGGTATTCAGGAGCTTGCATATGCATTAAACACAACAGCCCTACTTTACGGCGAGGCTGCGGGTTATGTTAACTCAACGTCAATTATCGAGAGGCTCATTGGCCTACAGGTATCCGAAGTATTTTACGCGCTCATGGCTGAGTACAGGGTTTTAAAGTACCTAAACGCCACCGTGCCCCTCGTCAGATCATCCCTACTCAACATCATGGGTAATTTAACAAACATGAACTACGAATTGATTAGGCTTCAGGAGAACCTAACCCAAAACATGATATACACATACGGCGTTGTCAATAGGTATGAGGCCATTATTAATGGGCTTAAGGCGCCTTTAAGCGCTGCCTCAGGCCTATTAGGCAGTATTGAGTCAGGCCTAAGCACGGCTTACAGTAACTTAACTGGGCTATATAACTATGTTGAGGGGCTTAACCTGAATTCCACAATAAAGGCCAGGCTCCTGGACGCCATAGCCTCCCTGATGGGTTACGTTAAGGCTGCGCAGTATTCAGTATCGCTCATGCAGAGCTACGTCAACTACGCCTTAATGAGCCTTAACACCGCTGAAGCCCAGCTAAATGCTGCGTCTAGTGAAATATCAAGTAGGGGTGCTGGCTTGGTCGCCCTACTAACAAACATAAGTAATAGTATTGTTAAAACTAACCAAAGCATATACAGCCTCTATGTAGCCCTAGGCCTGGTGGGTAGTGTATTGAAGAACTCTACAAATACCTTAAACAATACGCTCTACAGGCTTAACGAATCCCTGGGCCTATCAGGGCCCGTCTACGGTAATGTATCATCCGAGTCTATTGGCCTGGCTAGATTCAGCCAATATTTATTAAACATGTCCAGGCTATTAATGAGCCTCTACGTGAATATGACTGGCCAATACCTCCTCCTCAACATGTCGCTGAACCAAGCCCTCATGGGGCAGGAGGCCCAGGTGTTGGCTGAGGTTAGCAGGTATAGGGCCTACTACGCCATAGCAAATGGCCTATATGGCCAATACCTAGGCCTGCTCGTCGTCAATTCAACAGAACCCTACACGGTTAATATTGTTGTTGGGCAGGTGGTTTCGGCTAAAATGCCCGTGGTCGTTAACGTGAACTACATATATGAGGTTTTAGGCAACTTAACATCGACTACAAGCGGGCCTAGCCACAAGGGGTCCGTTGGGTTGGGTTTAGCCTACCTTGCGTTAATTGCGTTAGCCGCCCTTAGCCTTACCCTCTATGTAGTTAAGCATCGTTAAAGCCTCCTCCTCAGGGCTTAGGGATGCGTCAACGACAATGTACCCCATATCCCTAGCCCTACTAAGGTAAATCTCCCTAACCCTGCTTAGGAATTCAACATTCCTCTCAAAGTACTCTAAATTAACCCTGCCCGATATCCTCCTGGCAATGACTTCCATTGGGGCGTCTAGGATGAAGACCATGTCTGGCTTAGGCACCTTCGAATTCACCTCAAGTATCCAGCCTATGGGTACTCCCTGGGCCCCCTGGTAGGCTACCGAGGATTCAATATACCTCTCCGTGATGACTAGGTAGCCTTCATTTAGCCTAGGCCCTATCTCAGATGCATAATGCATTGCCCTATCTGCGGCGAATAGTAGTGTTAAGGCCTCCGGGGTTATGTTGACCCTGCCTTTAAGCACATTATCCCTAATGAACCTGCCAATAGGCCCATCACTAGGTTCCCTTGTAATATGAACCCTGTACCCCCTCTCGGTAAGCATCCTGTAGAGTACGGCTATTACCGTTGATTTACCTACGCCATCAACCCCCTCAACGTCGATGAACACGAGGCCAACCTGGCGGGCGTATATAATTATTCAGCACTTAGGTCATTCATCACTCCTCAAGGCCTGCGTGGCTACATCACCATTACCCAGGCCGGTAAAGGTTTATAAGCCTAAGCCTAAACTGGGCTTGAAGGTAATGCAAGCGGCCGAGGAGCTGTACATACCAGACGCATCCGTGCTGCTAGACGGGTCTTTAAGGGAATTCCTACAGTCGGGTGGCTTGAGGGGTAGGCTGCTGATACATGTGGGTTTGATAAAGGCCTTTGAGCAGCAGGCCAGGGAGGGCTCATCCCTAGGCCTATTCGGCCTTGAGGAGGTTTCAAACGTATTAGCGGCCGCGTCTAAGCTCGACGGCTTAACCGTGGATTACGTCGACTACATGCCAAGGTTCGTGGATCCCAAGGACCTGAACGGGCTCATATTAAGCACCGCCAGGGACCTTAAGGCCACGGTAATTACAAGCGATGTTGTTACTAAGAGGGTTTGCGACGCATTGAACATAAGGTGCATATATATTGATAGGCGTGGCGAACTTTCAGAGTTGGAGAAGTGGTTCCAGAAGTATCCAGACACAATGTCTGTGCATTTGAAGGAGGGTACGTTACCGATGGCTAAGAGGGGCTCCCCAGGCAATTGGGAGCTCGTCTACCTGGATAACAAGGTTTTAACAAGGGACTACCTCGAGAGGGTTATCAGGGAAGTCCTATCGATAGCCTACAGTGGAGGCGGCGCCATGGTTGAGATTAAGAGGGACCACTCGCTAATAATACAGTATAGAGATATTAGGATTGTTGCCGTATTCCCGCCAGTATCAGACGGCATAGAGATAACTGCCGTAAGGCCCCTGGTTAGGAAGAGGCTTGAGGAATACAACCTCCACCCCAAGGTTATTGATAGGCTTGAGAAGAGGGCTGAAGGCATATTGATTGGCGGGGCGCCTGGGGCCGGTAAAACAACCTTCGCGCAGGCATTGGCCGAGTTCTACGCGTCTAAGAATAAGGTTGTGAAGACTATAGAGTCTCCAAGGGACATGATACTGCCTGACCAGGTAACGCAGCTTTCAAAGAACCTGGCATCGTCCGAGGAGCTCCACGACATACTGCTCCTGTCCAGGCCGGACTACACTATATTTGACGAGATGAGGGATACTGCGGACATCCAGCTTTTTGTGGACCTTAGGCTGGCCGGCATAGGCATGGTTGGCGTGATACACGCGACGTCGCCAATAGACTCGATACAGAGGTTCATAGGTAGGGTTGAATTAGGCATGCTGCCGTCCATAATAGACACGGTGATATTCATAGATAAGGGTAATGTGAGTAAGGTTTATTCACTGGAGATGACCGTTAAAATACCTGAAGGCCTAAGGGAGGAGGATTTGGCAAGGCCAGTCGTCGTCGTTAGGGACTTCATAACGGAGGAGGCTGAGTATGAAATATACGTGTTTGGTGAGGAGACGTTCGTAGTTCCGTTGAAGAGGAGGGTCACTGAACTTAATAGGAGGGCTATGAGCCAGGTTTTAAGGATAGTGAGTAGGTATGTTCCACCAAACCAAATAATTGTTGAGCCATCTGAAGGAGCCCTAATAATAAGGGTCCCGCCGGAGTACTACAATACCCTGCTCTCCAAGGGGCTCCCCAAGATTGGTAAGATTAAGAAGAAGTATAAGCTGGATATTAGGATTGAGCCGAGGCCATAGGCCCCTTAAATGCTAACATTGCCTCAACGCGCCTCCCACCGGGCTTCACATATTATGCAGGGCCCCTAAACTACAGCCTATATACAATTACCTTTACTTCACTCATCTCAATCATCGTGTCCCTGACGCTTTCCCTACCTATCCCACTCTTCTTCATTCCCCCGAAGGGTAGGTTGTCGAAGCGTAGCCTTGTTGTGTCGTTTATCATTATGGTCCCTGCCTTAATCCTCGAGGCTATCCTATAGGCCCTGCTGAAGTCCCTCGTGAATATTGAAGCATCCAACCCGTACTCGGTATTGTTAATGAGCTCGATTGCCTCTTCATCGCTCCTAACCTTGGCTACTGGTAGGACTGGTCCGAAAACCTCCTCCCTCCACACCCTGGCTTCAAATGGGGCTTCGAGGATTGTTGGTGGGTAGTAGAATCCCCTATCAGGCACCTTAGGCGCCCTGTATATTATCCTACCGCCCCTGCTTAAGGCGTCCTGTACAAAGGACTCCATTGTGCCTACGGCGTCCCTGCTTATTAACGGGCCTATGTCCGTATCCTCCTGTAGTGGGTCACCTATCTTAAGCCTGGAGACGCTGTCGATAAGCCTCCTCACGAATTCGTCGTAAACCTCCTCCCTAACGATGAGCCTCTTAGTGGCGTTGCAGAATTGGCCAGCATAGTCGAACCTACCCACTGTGGCTGCCTGGACTGCCTTATCTAGGTCTGCATCCTCAAGTACTATCATTGCGTCGCTGCCCCCAAGCTCCATAATAACCCTCTTACCCCTTGCAATAGCCCTACTGGCCAGGTCTAGGCCGACCTTTGTTGAGCCTGTGAAGGTTATTAAGGCCACCTTGGGGTTTTCAATGAATTCATCACCTATGATTTTAGAATCCCCCGTGACCACGACTATGCTGTCCTTTGGGAACCCCGCCTCGATTATTATCTTGGCAATCTCCATTATCGTCAATGGAGCCTCCCTGCTCGGCTTAATGACGACGGTATTCCCTATTGCCAAGGCTGGCGCAACCTTATGCGCCATGCTGTCTGGCGGGAAGTTGAATGGCGTAATGGCCCCAACAACGCCGATGGGCTCCCTCTTAACTATAGCTATCCTACCCTCATTACCTGGAGGGTAGCTGTAGGCCTCAAGGGGCACGAACTCCCCCGTCAATACGTGGGGTAGTTCCTGGGCGGCCAACTCATATATTGTGGCCGTCCTCTCGATTATAAGCCTGGTGGATTTAATGGGCCTACCAATCTCCCTGGCCAGCAACCTAGCCAACTCCTCCCTACGGCTCCTAATCATTTCGCCAACCCTCATAAGTAGCCTAGCCCTTTGGTAGGCCGGTATTGCCTGAATCTTGCCAAGAGCCTCATAGGCCCTACCTATGGC